>NZ_RZSA01000720.1:0-3587 GCF_003998075.1 Mesorhizobium sp. M2A.F.Ca.ET.037.01.1.1
GAGATCGAATCACTGACCGAGGCCGAGCGCGAGGTCGCCTTCCACACGCAGCCCATCTGGAAGCGTGCCGCGACCGTCGTTGCGGGGCCGCTGTTCAACTTCCTGCTGACGATCGCCGTGTTTGCGGTGCTGTTTTCCCTCTATGGCCGTCCGGTTCTGGAACCTACGGTGGCCCAGGTCACCGCGGGCAGTCCGGCGGAGAAAGCCGGAATCCAGCCTGGCGATCGATTCGTCAAAGTCGACGGCAGCAAGGTGGGGACCTTCGCCGATGTACAGCGCCTGGTCTCGGGCCGGGCAGGCGATGCCATCACCTTCACCCTGCTGCGCGACGGCAAGGAAATCGCCGTCACGGCGACACCGGAGCCGATGGAGCAGCAGGATGCGCTGGGCAACAAGGTCAAGGTTGCGGTTATCGGCGTCGTCAACAATGCCGAGCTCGGCCAGCCACGCCTGATCTCCTATACACCGGCCGGCGCCGTGGTGGCGGCGGTCGAGGAAACCGGACATGTGATCGAGCGCACCGGGCAGTTCCTGCAGCGCTTTGCGCTTGGACGCGAGGACAAATGCCAATTGGGCGGCCCGATCAAGATTGCGAAGATGTCGGGCCAGGCAGCCAAGCTCGGCTTCGAGTGGCTGGTGCAGCTTGTTGCATTTCTGTCAGTCGGAATAGGATTTCTCAATCTCCTGCCGATTCCCCCTCTCGACGGCGGCCACCTGTTGTTCTACGGCGTGGAGGCCGTCATAAGGCGGCCCGTTTCGGAGCGAATGATGGAGATGGCCTATCGGACCGGGCTGTTCCTGGTGCTCGGCTTCATGGGCTTCGTTTTTTGGAATGATCTGTTTGGGTGCTGAAATCATGAAGAAATTTGGCTTCAGCGCCGGTGATATTGAGATGCCGTTTACCATGCGTGGGGATATGCGTGACGCGAAAGCCACGCGGTACGGTTAAGTAAATACAAATTAACCGGGAGCCTTGCGTGTAGGGAAAATCCGGTTAATACGGTAAGGGAAAATACCGCACGTCCGGTTTTCTCGCCGTGGGGACTACGAGAAAAAGGTACAAAAGCCCGATGAAGGCAGCATCCAAGTTTCTGAGCGCCGCTTCCGCGGCGGCTCTGTCCGCCGCTCTGGTCCTGCCAGGCGCGCTCGCAGTGCAGTTCGCTGCCACCTCGGTGGCCGAGGCAGCGGTCGTTTCGCGTGTCGAGGTCAGCGGCAACCAGCGCGTCGATGCCGAGACCATCCGCAATTACATTACGATCAAGCCGGGCAAGCCTTTCTCCAGTTCCGATATTGACGACGCCGTCAAGGCGCTGTTCGGAACCGGCCTGTTCTCGGACGTCCAGATCAACCAGGTCGGTTCGAGCCTGGTGGTCAAGGTTTCCGAATACAAGGTCGTCAACCAGGTACTGTTCCAGGGCAACAAGAAGATCAAGGACAACGCGCTTCAGATGGGTATCCAGCTGAAGCCGCGCGCGACCTTCTCCCAGCAGGCGCTGGACGCCGATGTCGAGGCGATCAAGTCGGCATACAAGCGAATTGGCCGCGACGACGCCGCCGTGACCACGCAGATCATGGACCTCGGCGACAACCGCGTGAACGTGGTCTTCAACATCAACGAAGGCGGCCGCACCCAGATCGCGGCGATCAATTTCGTCGGCAACCACGCCTATTCCAGCCGCCGCCTGTCCGACGTCATCAACACCAAGCGTTCGTCCTGGCTGTCCTTCGTGCTGCGCGACGACGTCTATGACGAGGACAAGCTGCGCGCCGACCAGGAACTGCTGCGCCGCTTCTACTACAATCACGGCTATGCCGACTTCCAGGTCGTCTCGGCCGTCGGCGAGCTTGACGACGCCACCAACAAATACACGGTTACCATCACCGTGCAGGAAGGCGACCGCTACACGTTCGGCGACGTCAGCGTGGAAAGCACCATTCCGGAGGTCGACTCCAAGGCGCTGGAATCGGCTGTCGAAACCCATAAGGGCGATGTCTACAACGCCAAGGACGTCGAGGATTCGATCGTCGCCTTGACCGAGAAGGTCGCGGGCTCAGGCTATGCCTTCGCCCAGGTGACGCCGCGCGGCGACCGCAATTTCGAGAACCACACCATTTCGGTCGTCTACACTATCGACCAGGGCACCAAGGCCTATATCGAGCGCATCGAAATCCGCGGCAACGACCGAACGCGCGACTATGTCATCCGTCGCGAATTCGATGTCAGCGAGGGCGACGCCTTCAACCAGGTCCTCATCCAGCGCGCGAAGAAGCGGCTGGAAGGCCTTGATTACTTCCAGTCCGTCGATATCTCGACGGTTCCGGGCTCGGCGCCAGACCAGGTCGTGCTCGTGGTCACCGTGGTTGAGAAGTCGACCGGCGAATTCTCGGTCGGCGCTGGTTATTCGACCGGCGGCGACACGCCCGGCCCATCCATCGAAGGGTCGATCACCGAGCGCAATTTCCTAGGCCGTGGTCAGTACATCAAGCTGTCGGCCGGCGGCGGCAAGAATTCGCGCGACTTCGCCCTTTCCTTCACCGAGCCCTACTTCCTCGGCCGGCGCATCGCGGCGGGTTTCGACATCTACAAGTCGACCCGCGAGTACGATCACTACAATACGGACACCACCGGCGCGACCGTCCGGTTTGGTCTGCCGATCACTGACAACATTTCGACGCAGCTTGCCTACAACATCTCGCAGGAAAAGTACGAGTTCAATGATTGTGACAACAACAATGACGGCATCGAAGGCGACTGCAATCTTTCGCAGGCCATCATAGAAGCCATCGATGAGGGCTCGTGGCTGAAGTCCTCGGTCAGCTTGGGTCTTACCTACAACACGATCGACGACATGAAGAACCCGCATGAGGGTCTCTTCGTTACCGGCACGACCGAGTTCGCCGGTCTTGGCGGCGATGCCAAATGGGTGAAGGTGACTGGCCGGGCAAGTGTCTATCAGACATTGTCGGAGCAGCTTGACCTTGTCGGTCTCGTATCGGGCGGCGCCGGCTACATTGCAGGCTACGGCGATAATGGTTTGCGCATTTTCGATCAGTTCCAAAGCAACGATCGCATGATCCGCGGTTTTGAGTATGGTGGCATTGGTCCCGTTGACACCGCAACTGGAGACCACCTTGGTGGCACTACCTATTTCAATGCCTCGGCCGAAGCGCAATTCCCATTGCCGGTGATCCCGGAGAGTTTCGGTTTGCGCGGTGCCGTTTTCGCTGATGCCGCAACTCTGTACGGCAGCAAGGTCGACACTCCTGGTGTCGTTCAAGCATCGACCGACATGAAGCTCCGTGCTTCGGTGGGTGTCGGCCTGATGTGGGCTTCGCCGTTCGGCCCGATCCGCATCGACTATGCGATCCCGGTCAAGAAAGAGTCGACCGACGATGTGCAGGAATTCAACTTCGGTATCGCGACCCGCTTCTAATTTCGTGGTTGCAATGGTTCCGGGCCGGTTGACGGCCCGGAGTGGACTGTGCCGACCCAGCTGGATATTGCTTCTGGAATGACCGATCCGGTGTTCTTCGCGCCTTCACGCCGGTATACGGCTGGCGAGGTCGCGAATCTGACCGGCGCCAGC
>NZ_RZSA01000721.1:0-3570 GCF_003998075.1 Mesorhizobium sp. M2A.F.Ca.ET.037.01.1.1
GCGCCGGCGCAGCCCAGCACATTGCCGGTCTTTTCCAGGATCTCGGCGCGCGTGGCGCCCTGGTCGATCAGCGCCAGCGAACCTGCCTGGTCGGCCCCGAAGACGATGTCCACATTCTTGAAATCAACCGCGACGGTCATTTCTTGCCTCCAACGCCGATGCGGGTCATGCGGTCGAGCACGATCGCGAGCACAACGATCGCGAGGCCCGCCTCAAGCCCGAGATCGATGCGGCGCGAGCCGAGCGCGCGGTTGATTTCCGTGCCGAGGCCGCCGGCGCCGATCAGGGCGGCGAACACCACCATCGACAGCGACAGCATGATCGATTGCGTCAGACCCGCCATGATGGTCGGCAGCGCCGATGGCAGCTCCACCTTCCACAGGAGCTGGCGCTTGGTGGCGCCGAAGGCCTCGCCCGCCTCGATGATCGCCTTGGGCACCGAGACCACGCCGAGATGGGTGAGCCTGACTGCCGTCGGGATGACGAAGATGATGGTGACGATGAGACCGGGCGCGTTGCCGAGGCCGAACAGCGTGAGCACCGGGATCAGGTAGACGAAGGTCGGCAGCGTCTGCATCAGGTCGAGCACCGGCAGCATGACGCGGTAGACCTTCGGCTTGTGCGCGGCCCAGATGCCGAGCGGCACGCCGATCGCCATCGCCATGGCGGCGGCGGCAACGACCAGCACCAGCGTTTGCACCGTCTGTTTCCACAGGTTCTGGTTGATGATGAAGATCAGGCCGAGGAAGACGCCGATAGCGAGCGGCCGCGAACGCTGCAGAAGCCAGGCGACGATCGCGATGACCAGCGCCAGAAGCACCGGCGGCACCATCAGCAGGATGCTCACCGCCCCGTCGAGGATGAAATTCAGCCCGTTTGAAAAAGCCCGGAAGATGGTGTCGAAATTGTCGGTCAGGAAGCCGAAGAACGCCTTGCCCCACGGCCCGATGGGGATTCTGTAGTCGGTCAGGAATTTCGAAATCGGATCCATCTTTCCCCTCTCGGCTTCGCCGCGCTTGCCGCGCGGTCACCCTCTCACGTCTCCAGGCATATGAAAAAGGGCAGCCTCTTCAAGGGCTGCCCTTTTCCGGAAATCATGCCGGTCCCAAGCGGCTCAGCTCCCGAGCGCGGTCTTGACGGCGGCAGCCGCGTCGCCGCCATCAAAGGTGGTGACGCCGGCAATCCACGGCGCAATGGCGTCGGGATGCTTCTTCAGCCAGTCTTTCGCCACCGTCTGGGCATCGCCGCCCTTCAGGATCGCGTCCATCATCTCGCCTTCCATGTCGAGATTGAACTTAAGGTTGGCGATGAACTTGGCGGCGTTCGGGCATTCGGTGGTGTAGCCCTTGCGCACGTTGGTGTAGACGGTGGCGGCGCCGAAGCCGCTGTCGCCCATGCCGTCGAGATAGGTGATCTTCATGGCGCCCATCACCGGGTGCGGCGTCCAGCCGAGGAAGGCGATCCACTCATTGTTCTTCATCGACTGCTCGGCCTGCGTCAGCATGCCGGCTTCCGACGACTCGACCAGCTCAAAGCCCTCGAGATTGTCCTTCGGGTTCTTGATCATATCGAGGATGATGCGGTTGCCGTCGTTGCCGGCCTCGATGCCGTAGATCTTGCCGTTGAATTTGTCCTTGAACTTGCCGAGATCGGTCAGCGTCTTGACGCCGGCATCCGCGACATAGGTCGGCACGACGATGCCATAGCCGGCGCCGGTCAGGTTGGTGCTGATCGTCTCGACCGAGCCGTCGGCGGTATAGTCCTTGATGTCGTTGGTCATCGACGGCATCCAGTTGCCGAGGAAGACGTCGAGGTCCTTGTTCTTCAGCGACGCATAGGTCACCGGCACCGAAAGCTGGATCGTCTGCGGCTCGTAGCCGAGCGCGGTGAGCAGCACCGAGGCCAGCCCCGTCGTGGCCTGGATGTCGGTCCAGCCGACATCGGAAAGGCGAACGGCCTTGCAGCTCGCCGGATCGCCGGCATAAGCGGCGGTCGTGGTCAGAAGCGCCGCAAGGCCGATGCCCGCGGCGATAGATTTCATACGCGACATGAACTTTCTCCCATTGCAATTACCAGGCGGTGCGAAGTCACGGTTCTTGCGCCCGCCTTGTTTCGTCAGCCAAACACCATTTTGAAGCCGTTTCAAGCGCTTCAACCTCACGACGAACGGCGCGCGCTGGCCTTTACGCGACATGACAGGCTTTTGAACGACATCGGATTTTAGACGGCAGGGAGTTTTTGGTGGACGGAGCCTCCGCCCCCCTCCCCCGGTGCCGACATGTGAGCTTAGAAGGACGCATGGCCAAGCTTTACTTCCACTACGCGACGATGAACGCCGGCAAGACGACGATGCTCTTGCAGGCGTCCTACAACTATCGCGAACGCGGCATGTCGACGATGCTGTTCGTCGCCGGACATTATCGCAAGGGCGACAGCGGCTTGATCTCGTCGCGCATCGGCCTCGAATCCGAGGCCGAGATGTTCCGCGACGGCGACGATCTCTTCGCCAGGGTCGCCGAGCATCACGAACATACGACCGTGCATTGCGTATTCGTCGACGAGGCTCAGTTCCTCGAGGAGGAGCAGGTCTGGCAGCTCGCGCGCATCGCCGATAGGCTGAACATCCCGGTCATGTGCTACGGCCTGCGCACCGATTTCCAGGGCAAGCTGTTCTCCGGCTCGCGCGCTTTGCTCGCCATCGCCGACGACCTGCGCGAGGTGCGCACCATCTGCCGCTGCGGCCGCAAGGCCACGATGGTGGTCAGGCTCGGCTCCGACGGCAAGGTGGCGAAGCAGGGCCAGCAGGTCGCCATCGGCAAGGACGTCTATGTCTCGCTCTGCCGCCGCCATTGGGAAGAGGAAATGGGCAGGTCTGCTCCCGACGATTTCATTGGTTTTGTCAGCCCCTGAGGTTTAGGCGGCCGAGACACGCCGCATCGGAAACCGCCAGCCAAGCCGCACGCCGAGCGTTGCCAGGGCAATCAGCGCCATGCCGGCAGCCTGCGCCGGTCCGAGCGGGTGGCCGTACATGGCCCAGTCGATGATGATGGCCACGACCGGATAGATGAAAGTGAGGATGCCGATGACCGGCGTCGTCAGGCGCGGAAAGGCGGAGTTCATCAGCACATAGGCGATGCCGGTATGCAGGACTCCGATCCCGGCCAGCCAGCCCCACGACGCAGGCGGGATGGGATGGCCGATGTCAGCGAACGGGGCGAGCAACACGACCCCGACCAGCGTCTGGCAAAGCACGGTGATCTCCGCGCGCTGTTGTCCGAGGCCCTTGGCAAGGATCGTCGCCACCGCATAAAGCAGGGCAGCGCCCAGCGTCAGCGCGATGCCCAACGCCCATTTGGCGTCGGCATGGCCGTGTGTGACGACCAGACCGCTGGCCAGCACCACGCCGAGGAACGCGCCAAGCATCCATAGGATCTGGTCGGGCGAGACGCGTTCCTTGAGGAAGACAACGCCGATCAGCACCACGAAGAATGGCTGTACATGGTAGACGATTGTCGTCGTCGCGATCGATGTCATGCTGAAGCCGGCGAAGAAGGCCGTCCAGCTCAGCAC
>NZ_RZSA01000722.1:0-3568 GCF_003998075.1 Mesorhizobium sp. M2A.F.Ca.ET.037.01.1.1
ATCCGGAAAGCTTCAGCTCATATGTGACGCGAGGATGAGAATCGTGGCAGCCCGTCGGTCTGGAGCTGCCACGATTCTCATCCTCGCGTCACATATGAGCTGAAGCTTTCCGGATCGGGTATCCAATCGGCATCCAGTTGCTCGGCGATATGGTTGAATTCTACCTCAGGACAAGAGTGAGTAGAGCAGCCCCGCTACGAAAATCCTATCCTGGTTCGTTTGACGCATCGACTATTCAGATTGATTGGCGTGATACCCGGCGCGGCCGCAACACGCTAGGCCGTCAACCGCTGAGCAGAAAACCAGCCTTCGCCTTCCGCGGCGGCGGACCTCGTCAGCCTTTCGAAAGCTTGCCTGAGTAGGTTGCTCATGTGATCTGTGGAAGTGAGGCTAGCGTGCACCCGTACAAACTGGACATTCATCGTAGCAGCTTGGCTGCAGGTGCAGCACGCCGTACCGCACGAGCAAGCGGACAAGCCGGCCAAGCCGGTTTTGAGCAGCACTTGGGCGAATTGCAGGCGGCGGATGAGTTGATGAGTGCACCAGGCGAGGATGTCCTCGTCAATGGCTCGCATGGCAAAGGTGAGTTGAGACCAACGAAGAGGCAGAGGATCCAAAGCAATCTGCAGCATGCTGTCACTGAGCGGCAACCAGGTCAGGTTGGTGACTCAGGCGCTCGCGCGATGATGCAACTCCCTGCCCATCAGGTGGGTACATCGGAACGGGAGGCGCAGCTCGCGATGCAGGGGGATGAGCACGAATACACCCCAGCGCCGCATCTCGATGGGTCGATGCCCTCGACAGTGCAGCCGGATCGTCCAATTGTGGCCCCCGACGGTGCCGACAAGCGTCCTGTTTATTCCAACGATGCCACCGCCATCGAAGGGCTGAAGTCTGCACTCCTTGCGGGTAAAGCCAGGCCGGACACGGTCACTCGCAGCGCAAATTCTCTTTTCGGCTTTAGTCGTTGGCTCTTTCAAAACAAAAAGCCAGGGTTTGCTGCTCGGCTTTACCATCCGTCGCTGAGCCAGGATCTCGAGGAGTACGAGAGTAGGGGTGGTTCCTCCACAGTGGCTGGCGCACTGCGTCAACTGATGAAGCCGATAGGCGGAGCCGCCCCGATTGTGGGTCGCGCTGTCCTGAACCCCCATCCTGACGACGCCGCGCTCACTAGACATTTCAGATCCGCGAGCGGCTACGCAACTGCTCTTAACCATTTCAGTCATTACCTACGTCAAAATGACAAGCTCGGGATTGCGGGCCGGATTTACGATGAATCGCTGGATAAAGATGTTGAGAGCTACAAGGCCGCCTCCTCTACTCGTGGAGCTCCGATCGAATCTGCACTGGTTTATATCCGCAAGCACCCGCCGCGCGTTATACTCGGGAGTCATCTGGAAAACGCGGTCAGCATGGAGGCTCGTCCCCGTGGCGACGCTGCTCAGCATACCGCACCACAGCAGGGATTCGATTGGCCAGAGGAGCTCCTGCCGGTAGGTTATAAGGAGGGCACCGATCTACCATTGTCTCTCGCCCCAACCGCGCACCAACACCAAGCACCCGACTTTGGAGAGGCCGTCCCTCACTTGAACTGGCGCCACGGCGACCAGGGCGCCCCGGAGGGGCTGGTAGCTGCACGGGACAGGAGCAGCCCGCTGCCAAGCGAGGCGGTGCCACATAAATCTGGACGGGGACTCGCTACGCAGCCCAGATTGTGGGCGGAGAAATCCGCCTCGCCAGAGCTCTTTCGACGGCGGGCGGAGCAGGCTCTGCCGGCGTCCGCCAGAGGTGTGGAGACATCCTCCGCGGTTGATGAAGCCGCCGCTCGCCAAGCTTTGGCTTGGTTGCAGCAGGAGATGGAGGGGATCGAACCGATGCAGGATCCTCATAAGGTGGCTACACCGGAATCTGAGGCGCAGCTCGTCAGGCAGAGGGATGAACACGAATCCACCCCAGCACCGCATCCCGGAGGTGGTGGTTCGATGTCCTCGACAGTGCAGCCGGATCGTCCAATTGTAGTCCCCAACGGTTCCGACAAGCGTCCTGTCTATTCCAACGATGCGACCGCTATCGAAGGGCTGAGGGCAGCATTCCACGCGGGTAAGGCCAGCGCGAACACGGTCACTTTCAATGTAAATTCTCTTTTCGGCTTTAGTCGGTGGCTCCTTCAAAACAACAAGCCAGGGTTTGCTGCTCGGCTTTACCATTCGTCGCTGGATCAGGATCTCAAGGAGTACGAGAGTACGGGTGGTTCCTCCACCGTGGCTGGCGCACTGCGTTACCTCAAGAAGTCGACAAGCGGAGCCCCGATTATGGGTCGCCCTCTCGTGATCCCCTATCCTGACGATGCCGAGCTCATTAGAGATTACAGAGCCGCTTCGACCAAGGAGTACCTGGCAGCGCCTGCGACCGGACGGAATCCAGATACCGTGGGCGGCTATACAAATTTTCTTAGACATTTTAGCCAGTATCTGCGTCAAAATAACAAGCCTGGGATTGCCGCTCGGATTCACGACAAATCGCTGGATAAAGATGTTGAGAGCTTCAAGGCTGTCTCCTATGGTAATAGACTAAGTATCGGTTCTGCATTGGCTCACCTCCGGGATATCCTGCCGCGCATTGTGCTCGGGCGCGAAACTGTCCTTGCTGCTCATCCGGCAGACGCAGTCACCAGGCGCGTTGGGGCCGCTGCTGAAGCTGGGCCAGCGGCACCGGCAAGAGCTCCCCAACCCGCCTCGCCAGCAACCGCTAAGCTGCCAGGCACCTACCGCGGCCTTCCACTGGTTGATGTGACCACACTGACGACCAGTTCCTCTGGGGCTCAGATCGGGGCGCTCGATCCGACAGCCCCGTCCAACGTTGCAACGGGGCGGGTGCTCGGCGCCGCCGAATGGCTGAGCGACGCCCATGTCCAGAGAGATTACAATTTGCTGGAGCGGCAACTGCAGGGGATCAATCCGGCGCTCGCTGCCCGGACTCGGCTGGTGGATCCTTCCGTATCCCATCTACTGCGACACACGTCGCCGCAAGACGCTCGAGGCATATTGCAGTCCATCTATAATCAAAACAACGCCACAGCCGACTTCCTGTTCTTGCCAGTGAATAATGGCACGGCTACTAGCCCCGGCACCCATTGGTCGCTGCTGCTCGTTGATCGCCGCGACCCCGAAAGGCGGTTCGCCTATCACTACGACTCCCTCCAGCGAGAGGGATATAACGACGTGCCTGCAAAACAGCTCGCAGGACTGCTGAATGCTACCTTGGCGCCAGCCCCCATGGCCAGACAGACGAACCATTATGATTGCGGCGTATTTGTCCTGGAGGGCACGTGGGCGCTGGTTGAACGATTGGTGAAAGGGCAGCGGCCAGACCACGAGCCGCTGCCCCTCGACAACCTCGTTGCCGATCGGCAGGCGCTGCAAGACCGGCTAAGGAGGCGCTTGCCGCACGAGGAAGAGCCGCGGCAGCTGCTGGAGGATGAACCCGCCTCCCCACCGATGATGGCATTCGAGCCAGGGGAACTGCGGCAACTGTTGGAAGACGAGCCTGACTCCCCACCAATGACTGT
>NZ_RZSA01000723.1:0-3566 GCF_003998075.1 Mesorhizobium sp. M2A.F.Ca.ET.037.01.1.1
GGCTGGGACGCTCTCGCATGGCCGGCCAGCATCGAAATTGGCACACGCCTAGCCGTCCCATCGGCGGGCAGGCGGTGGATAAGCGTCTCAAGCTGGAACAGCGCCTCGGCCGCCTGCGGCACACCGCCCGCCGCCGGACGCGCGTCGACGCAAAGCTCGATCCCGGGCAGCTGCGACAGCCTTTCGGCCAGCGCGACATGGAAAGCGCGCACGCGGTCGCCGTCGAGGCGCAGGCTCAGGCGCATGGCCGGTCCCCGGGCGACTCGCCTCCGGAGCCGGCAGGCAGGCCCGCCGGTTCTAGTTCCCGCCGCATGCGCACGATGTCTCCAATTTCAGCTGCACCTAATTTCCACCGTGTCGGTGCAAACTTCGTGCCAGGGCAGCCCCAATTTATGAACATAATTAACAGTGTTTTAATCGTTGCCGGGAATAGCTAGGCCAACGCCGCATTTCTCGTCTTGCCGGCCGATGGAGCGTTGTCGGAGCGACCTTTGCAACCACCCCTGCTCATGGTGCCCCAGCAGAACGCTCCGGAGGCGGTCGCGCCGGCGCCAGCCTATTACGCGCCCGCACCGGCGCCAGCGGCTGCCACGGTCGAGCTTGGCGATCTCGGCCGCATCCTGCTGCGGCGCCGCTTCCTGATCCTCGCCGTCACCGCGCTGCTCACCGGATTGACGCTTGTCTACACCATGCTGACGCCGGCGCTCTACTCCTCGACGGCGCAGATCATCGTCGATCCCGAGGACCTCCAGGTCGTCACCAACGACGTAAATCCGAGCCGCATCTCGCCCGACGGCGGCATCACCCAGGTCGAGAGCCAGGTCAGCGTCGCGCAGTCGAACGGCGTGCTGCTGCGCGCGATCAAGGCGGAGAATCTCACCGAGGATCCGGAGTTCAACGGGCAGGGCGGTCTCGGGCGCTGGATGGGCATGCTCTTCGGCGACAGCGACACCGACAGGACGGCGACCACGCTGGATTCGCTGCGCCGTGTCCTCGCTGTGAAGCGCGACGACAAGGTTCTGGTGCTCAACATCATCATCACCGCCAAGAGCCCGCAGAAGGCGTCGGACATCGCCAACGCCATCGCCACCGCCTACCTTGCCGACCAGGCCGACGCGCGCAAGGAAAAGGCCGCCAAGGCCTCCGAGGCGATCACCGCGCGGCTCGACGAACAGCGCAAGCGCGTCGAGCAGGCCGAGAACGCGGTCGAGGCCTATCGCTCGCAGCACAACATGGTGATGGCGCAGGGCAATCTGGTGAGCGACCAGGAACTGACCGGGCTCAATGCCGAGCTGACCGCCGCGCAGGCGCGCACCCAGCAGCTCAAGGCGCAGGTCGATCAGCTGCGCAGGCAGGGCGGCGCGCCGGACGCGACCTCGGAAGCCACACGCTCGTCGACGATTTCAAGCCTCAGGGCGCAGGAAGCGGCGCTGGTCGACCAGATCGCGCAGCTCGGCACCGGGCTCGGGCCGCGCCACCCCTCGATGATCGCCGCCCAGCAGCAGCTGCGCGACCTGCGCGTGCTGATCCAGCGCGAGCTCGGCCGCATCGTCACCGCCGCGGAGACCGATTATGAACGATCCCTGGCCAACCAGCAGGCGCTGCAGGCCAAGGTGGCGGCGCTCAAGTCGAAATCGCTCGATACCGACCAGGCATCGGTGCGTCTGCGCGAATTGCAGCGCGACCTCGACGCCGTGCGCACCGTCTATGCCAACTACCTGCAACGCGCCCAGGAAACACGCGAGCAGACCAATGTCGACAGCACCAATGCCCGCATCATCTCCAATGCCATGCCGGCGCTGAAGAAGAGCTGGCCGCCGAAGGGGCTGCTTGTGTTCGGCGCCGTGTTCGGCGGGCTGGCGCTGGGCATCGGCATGGCGCTGATCGCCGAATATCTTTCGCCGACCGTGCTTTCCGCCAACCAGATGCAGTCAGCCATCGAGGCGCCGGTGCTGGGCGTGCTGCCGGGCAGGGGACGCCGCCGCTCCGGCGCTGCCGCCCAGAAGACCGATGCCGTGGCGGGGCTCGCGCTGCAGCGTATCGCCGCCGCCACCAGGCGTCCGTCGGACTGGCCGCTGGTGCCCTCCATCCTGGTGGCGTCGTCGCCCGAGGACAAGGCGCAGCGCTCGAGGGTGGCATGGCAGCTCGCCAACGCGGCCGCCGCCAGGGGCCGCCGCGTGCTGTTCATCGACATCAATGCCGGCAAGGGCCAGAAGGACCCGCAGCCCGGCGTGCTCGACGTGCTGCGCGGCGAATATCCGCTCGACGCGGTCAGCCGCTATGCGCCCGGCAGTTCGGTGGCGCTCATCGGCCGGGGCCGGCCGGCAGCGGTGTTCCAGGAAGCGCAGGCGCTCTATTTCGCCCACCGCATGCTGGCCGAGGCCAATCGCAGTTTCGAGCTCGTCGTCATCGACGGCGGCGCGCTGGCCGACGACCTCAACGTCCTGCCGCTGGTCGCCATGGCCGACGAGATCCTGCTCGTCGCCAGGCTGAACGCGACCCCGATGCGCGACGTCGCCTCGACCTCCGAAGCGGTCTCCGTCATGGGACGGTTGCCGACCGGCGCCATGCTGGTCGACGAGGCGGCCTGACATGGCCTCGATCCTGGCTGGTCCCGCCCGGCCTGTCCCGGCCCCGGGCTACGGCATGGCGGGCCAGCGCACTGTTCCGGTTGACACGCTGACCCGTCTTGGCATCACCGTTGCGGTGCTGCTTCTGTTTTCCATCTCGGGCGGCATGCTGTGGCTGGCAGGCTACAATTACGACGGTCTGCAGGGCAGCCCGCTGAGCAAGATCCACCCGTCCACCTATCTCTTCGTGCTCGTCTTCGTCTGGCGCGCCTGCACCTTCGGCAATCCGGTCGGCTATGTGGTCCATGTCACCAACAAGCGGCCGGCAACGATGCTGATGGCGGTGATCTCGACGGTGCTTCTGTTCGTCGTCATCCTCAGGCAGCGCCCCGGCATGGCCGGCATGATCGACACGTTCGTCGCCCCGGCGCTGGTCGTGCTGCTGCTTAGCGAGGACGATGAGAAGACCTTTGCCCAGCTGCGGATCGTCATCCATGCCGTCATGACGGTGAACGCGCTGATGGCGCTGTTCGAGTTCGGCACCAAGCATCTGGTGTTCCCCTACAGGTTCGACGGCGCCGTGTTCGTCAATGATCTGCGCTCCACCGCGCTGCAGGGGCATCCGCTCTCCAATGCCACGGTCACCTCGATCTATGTGCTGTCGCTGCTGTCGGGTTCGCGCTCGCTGTCGACGCCGCTCAGGCTGGCGCTTGTCGGCTTGCAGTTCTGCGCGCTGGTCGCCTTCGGCGGCCGCTCGGGCATGGTGCTGACGATCCTGCTCGGCGGCGTCTATCTACTGATACAGGGCCTGGCACAGCTCAGGACCGGGCGAGTCAACCTCTTGGGCGCCGCGCTGGTGATCATGCTCGCCGCTCTGCTGCCGCTGGCGATCGCGCTCGCCGGCTATTACGGCTTCTTCGACGCTCTGCTCCAACGTTTCGTCTCCGACAGCGGCAGCGCCAATGCCCGCGTCGAGATGTTCGACCTCTTCCGGCA
>NZ_RZSA01000724.1:0-3563 GCF_003998075.1 Mesorhizobium sp. M2A.F.Ca.ET.037.01.1.1
CCCGACGCGCCGGTCGCCGCGATCACCGCCGAGACACCGCCGCTACCCGGCGCGCGCGCCGGCGCAACCCCGCTCGATGATCTGCGCCAGAAGATCCGGCCGGCGCCGCAGGAGCGGCTTGCCCGCATGGTCGACCTCAATGAGGAGCGCACCGCCCAGATTCTGCGCAAATGGGCTGCCGCGCCGGAAGCCGTGGGTTAGGCCATGGTCTCGGCGGCCCTCTTCGATCTCCTGCCCGATTTCGGCTCGCGGACCCCGCACGCCAGCCAGGCGGCGACCCCGCGCGAAGCCGCGCATATGCCGGCCGCGCCGGCGCCGCACGCGCCACAGGCCGACATCGGCGCGCTGATCGCCGAGGCGGTGGCCGATGCGGAGGCCACGCTCGAGGCACGGCTTGCGCTCGCCCATCAGGCCGCGCTCGACGCCGAGCGCCAGGCCAGCGACGATGCCGCGAGAGCCTTTCTTGAAAGCTTCGGCGGCGACCTCGGCGCCGCTGTCGCCACGCGCATCGACGCCATGGAGCAGCGCGTTGCCGAGCTTGCCGGCGCGACTGTTGCCCGCGTCATCGGCGGCCTTCTCAGCGACGACCTGCAGGAACGTTCGCTGCAGGCTCTTTCACGCGCCATCGCCGCCGCGGTCGCCGACAACGAGGCCGTCCGCATCGGTATTCGGGGACCCCTCTCGCTGTTCGAGCCCCTGAAGGCGGCGCTTGGGTCCCGCGCGGCCAATCTCGACTTCACCGAGGCGCCGGGCTTCGACCTGACCGTCAGCATCGACGAAACGGTGTTCGAGACGCGTATCGCCGAGTGGTCCGCGTCCTTGTCCGAGGTTCTGTCATGAGCGCCATCGACCATGCCGAGCCCCGGCACGAGATCATCATCGTCAAGCGCAATCACGACGGTCATGACGATGATCACCATGGTGGCGTGTGGAAGATCGCCTTCGCCGACTTCATGACGGCGATGATGTGCTTCTTCCTCGTCATGTGGCTGATCAACGCCGCCAACGAGCAGACCAAGGCAGCCGTCGCCAGCTATTTCAATCCGGTCGAGCTGATCGACCGCAATTCCAGCCGCAAGGGCCTCGAGGATCTCGGCGACGGCCCGAGCAAGGTCGGTTTGACCGCGGACAATCCGCAGCAGGGCGCGACCAAGGCGGGCGAGGACGGCAAAGGCGGCGCCGGCTCGTCCGAACGCCGGCAGACCAAGGACGGCGCGCAGGATGCCCAGCTGTCCGATGAAAAGCTGTTTGCCGATCCCTATGCGGTGCTGGCGGAGATCGCCGCTGATACGGGGGTGCTACAGAATGTCAGCGCCAAGGGCGAAGGCGGCGCCCAGACGGCCGGCCCGGCGACCGGCGCTTCCGGCGGCGAATCCTATCGCGACCCCTTCGCGCCTGATTTCTGGTCGCAGCAGGTGGCGGCGCCTGGCGCCGAGGCCACCGCCGAACGCGCCAAGATCGATGGCGATCCCGCCAAGCCTGGCGAGAAGGTCGCAACGGTCGCGGTGCCGAAGGCAAAGGCCGCTCCGGCGGCTCCCCCGATGACGGCCGCGCCGCTGGAGCCGCTGGCAACTTCGGAAAAGACCGAGGCCAAGAGCGGTCAGAAGGCCGCGCAGGGCGAGGCCGAAAAGCCGTCGGGTGAAGGTAACAAGACTGACAAGGCACAGGGCGGGAAACTCGAAGCCGACAAGCGCGAGGCCGCGGCCGGCGACACCAAAGCCGAAGCGGCGAAGGCGGAAAAGGCCGAACAAGAGCAAGGCGCCGACAAGGGCGACAAGGCGCCGAGCAAAGCCGCCCTCCAGCAGGCCGCGGACATCAAGAAGGAACTCGCCAAGGCATTCCTGCCGGGCGAAAAGCTCGCCGACGGCGTCTCGGTCGAGGCCACCGACAAGGGGGTGGTCATTTCGATCACCGATCAGCTCGATTTCGGCATGTTTGAGATCGGCTCGGCCATGCCGCGCCGCGAGCTGGTGCTGGCGATGGAAAAGATCGGCCACATCATCAACGAGAAGAAGGGCACCATCACCATCAGCGGCCACACGGACGCGCGGCCGTTCCGCAGCGACACCTACGACAACTGGCGGCTGTCCACCGCGCGTGCCCATGCGGCCTACTACATGCTGGTGCGCGGCGGCGTAGACGAAAGCCGCATCACCGAGGTCTCGGGCTTCGCCGACCGGCAGCCCAAGATCGCGTCCGATCCGATGGCGGCCACGAACCGGCGAATCGAAATCCTGATGACGGCCGG
The DNA here is from genome assembly GCF_003998075.1 of Mesorhizobium sp. M2A.F.Ca.ET.037.01.1.1. Classification (NCBI taxonomy): domain Bacteria; kingdom Pseudomonadati; phylum Pseudomonadota; class Alphaproteobacteria; order Hyphomicrobiales; family Phyllobacteriaceae; genus Mesorhizobium; species Mesorhizobium sp. M2A.F.Ca.ET.037.01.1.1. The sequence continues at coordinate 2,249 of NZ_RZSA01000724.1, forward strand.
CGGATGAAGGCCAGAAGCATCATCGGCGGCGCGATCGCGCTGCTATTGCTTGCGGCGGGGTCGCCATCGGCGGCCTTCGCGCAGGACGTGCTACAGCCTTATCAGCTGGTGCGTTCGCTGCAGCTGATCCAGGACCGCATTGCCGGCGGTGATCATGCCGCGCTGCCGATGCAGGCGAAGCTCCTCGAAATGATCGACGCCCGGATGCGCGATGCCAATGCCGAGGACTTCAAGGAGCCGAAGAATTTCCGCGCCTTGCTGGTCTACGGCATGAGCGGCGGCAATCCGGTGACGGTCGCGGCGGCGGCTTCGCGCGCGATGACCGACCCGCAAAGCCTCGCCATCGCCAAAGGCGTCGTCGCCTATCTGAATGGGCGGCCGGCCAATGCGATCGAAATGCTGAAGCCGATCGATCCGATGAGCGTGCCTCCGGACATCGGCGCCTTTCTGGCGCTGGTCAAGGGTTCGCTGCTTGCGGCCGATGACCCTGCCCAGGCGCTCGCCCTGCTGGACGAGGCGCGCCTGCTCAGCCCCGGCACGCTGGTCGAGGAAGCGGCGCTTCGCCGCTCCGTGGGCATCGCGGCCGCGCAAGGCGACGCCGCCCGTTTCGCGCTGGCGTCGACGCAATATGTCGCGTCCTATCTCTACTCGCCCTACGCCAGCCAGTTCGCCGATGCCTTCGTTTCCGGCGTCATCACGCTGCATATGGCGATCAGCCAGGACAAGATCGCCGACATCACCTCGATGATGGATCCCGAGCGCGAGAAGGTGATCTACCTGCGCATCGCGCGCCACGCCGCCATCGACGGGATGACGGAGCTCTCGGCTTTTGCCGCGGCCAAGGCGGAACTGGGCCGCAACGGCGGCGGCAGCCAGGACGACCCGCGCAGCCAACTCTATTCGAGCCTTTCCACCATGACATCGGCCAGCGTCGATGAAGTGCGTGCCAAGCTCGGCAAGATCGACCGCGGCAAGCTTTCGCAAAACGACCGGGACCTGCTTGATGCCGCGCAGGCCGTGGCGGGCGAAGTGGTGGCGCCGGTAAAGACCCCCGCCAAGGTGGAAGCCGCGCCGGCCGCAGCAAAGGGAGACGAGGCGAAGGCGGCGGCCGAGGCCTCGACCAATCCGGCCAATGCGGACCTGCCGCCGGTGGAAGGAGCGATGCCCGACCAGCCAGCGGTCGCGTCAAGCGATCCGCCGGTCGCGTCGGGCGATCCGGCGAAGGACACTCGGCCCGCGGCTTCGCCGCCGTCTGCCGAGCCACTGGCGCGAACAGCGGATGAAACGCCGGCCGCCGCTCCCATGCAAGCTGACG
>NZ_RZSA01000725.1:0-3558 GCF_003998075.1 Mesorhizobium sp. M2A.F.Ca.ET.037.01.1.1
GAGCAGGCTTTTCCGGTGCTTTACCGGCATTACGCGCTGCGCGAAGGCTCAGGCGGCGCCGGCAAACATCGCGGCGGCTTCGGTCTCGCCTATGAGGTCGAGATCCTGCGCGGCGAGGCCCGCGCATCCTTCGTCATGGACCACGGCCGCTTCGGCCCGCAGGGCGCGCTCGGCGGCAAGGACGGCGCACCGAACAGCGTGACCGTGTTCCGGGGCAGCGAAGCGCATGTGCCGCCGCATCTTTCCAAGGAACAGGACATCGCGCTCAAGGCCGGCGACCGCGTGCGCGTCGGCACGCCGGGCGGCGGCGGCTATGGCGATCCACGCGAGCGCGACACGAGGCTGGTCGCGGAGGATGTCCGGCTCGGCTACTACACACCTGAGCAGGCGCGGGAGATGTTCGGATTCGCGCCCGCCGATATACCGTCATAGCTAATCTTTAAGCGCCTGATCAATCGTATCTTAATTCGAGGACGGTAGGTGTACTCCCGACACGATCGGGAGAGGATCATGAGCGTCGCGGAGCAAATGGAGGCCAGCACCCAGGCCAGCTCCAACGCTGTTCCGCCCGGCGGCCTCGCAGTTGTCTCCCGCATTCTGCTGCTGTTTTGTCTTTGCTACATCGCCAGCGCGATGCTGATTTGGCCAACGATCTTCATCGCTATGGCCAACGCCTATCTTTCGACGCTCGTCTTGACCGGCTGGATGGTCGCCCTCGCCATCGCCATTCCAGCTGGGGTGATGGCCTCTCCCCAACAGCCACTTCATGGCATCATCGGCTTCCTCCGCTCGCGGGGTCGGCAAGCGGCGCTCGTCGTCGGCGTCTTCGTGTTGGGTCTCTCCGCCTTCACCACCTACAAGCTGAACATCCCCAATGTCGTGCCCTTCTACGGCGACAGGGCGGTGGCCGATATCGACGAATTCCTGCATGGCATCGCGCCCTGGCGGATTGCCCATTCGATCGATGCAGCGACGCTGTCCTGGCTGGTCGAGAAAACCTACAGCCAGCTATGGTTCCTCGAGTGGTTCGCGTTGGCGTTCCTTGCCGCCTTCCATGCCAGACAGCCGGTCCATCTCCGTTACCTTGTGGCGCTGGCGCTGACGACGGTGGTGATCGGCACGATCCTGGCGACGTTGCTGTCTTCCGTCGGCCCGATCTTTTATGACCGCTTCGTCGGCGGCAGCCGCTTCACCGATCTCCACGAGGCGCTTCGGCTCTATCCCTACAGCCAGCACATGACGCTGTTCTCCGATTACCTGCTAAAGAGCTACACCGAGCGAACGGCCGACTTCGGCACAGGGATATCGGCAATGCCCAGCATGCATGTGGCCGTTGCGACGTTGAATGCCTTCTACGTCACACGGCTCAATCGCGGATTCGGGGCAGCGGCATGGGCGTTTGCCGCGCTGATCCTATTCGGCTCCGTCTATACGGGCTGGCACTACGCGATAGACGGCTATGTCTCGATAGCGCTGGTCGCCACGATCTGGCGGTGGTCGGCCCGCATTTCCGAAAACACGGCTAAAGCGCGTCGCGCTGAAAGGGTTTCGCCGTAAGCGTGGCAAAGGTCCGAACCCATCCGATCAGGCCAGCTTCGCCAACAGCCGCAGGAACGTCGCGGCCTCCTTGGCGGTCAGCGGCGCCAGCGTTTCCTCTGTAATTCTGCGGGCAAGCGGGATCAGCCGCTCAATGGCCTCGCGGCCTTCCGGCGTCAGATTGACCAGCAGCCGCCTCTTGTCGACCTCATGCTTGGAGACCTCGACCAGCCCGCGCGCCTTCAGCCGGTCGATGACGCCCTTCACGGTGGCGGCGTCCATGGCGATCAGCGTTCCCAGCTGGTTCTGGGAGGTCTCGCCGATGTCGTAGAGCTTGGCCAGAGCGGCGAATTGCGGCGGCGTCAGGTCGCTGATATGCGAGGCGAAGATCGACACATGGCGCTGATGCGCCTTGCGCAGGATGAAGCCGACCTGATCCTGCAGATGGTAGTTGTTCTCGTCGCCGTCCTCGGCCTCGACCAGCCGCAGCAGATTGTCCTCGCCGCTCATCTGAGGCCATCCCATGCCTTGATGTCCTCGGCCGCCAGCCCGCCCATGCGGTTATGGACGCGCGGGCCGCAGGTCATGGCGAGGCAGAACAGGATCTCGTCGGGGCGCGGGCCGTCGCTGATGCCGACCTCCATGGCGTCGAAATGGCTGCGCACATAGGCGGCGTTGATGTGGCCGAGCGGCACGTCGAGGCGCGAGCCGAAAGCGCCGACCTTCTTGGCCGACGGCACGATCGCCTTGGCGTCGCCGAGCCGCTCGCGCATGGAGTAGCCGCCCGGCACATGCCAGAGCGCGCCGTGCTCCAGCTCTCCTGCCGTGCCGACGATGGCGCCCTTGCCGTAACCGTCGATCTTCTTCACGTCGCCGCCGAGCGCCGCGATCAGCCTGTCTGAAAGCAGGAGGCCCAGCGGCTTCAGGTCCTCCATCGCGCCCTGCAGCTCTTCCACATAGCGCCCGGCGAAAGGGTTCTTGACCACTGCGAGAGCCGCCGCGCGAAGGCGCGGCTGTTGGGCGACGGGGCCGCCGTCGTGGAAAATCTCCTCGGTCAGCACCGCGACCTTGCGGATCGGAAACTCAGGCATCGGCAAATTCCTCCTGTGCATGCTTGTTGGGCGCGGCGAGCGCTATCGCGCCGCTGATGCGGGCCTCCCCCGCCAGAAACAGCGCCGAGGCGGCGACCAGGCCGCGCCGGCGAAAATCTTCGGCGACGGCGAGGCCCTTGTCCAGCGCCTGGGCAATGTCGCCCGGCGAAAGCGCGCCGACGCTCTGCGTCACCAGTTGCTCTCCAAGATCGCTGTCGGGCGCCAGGTCGCGCGCCGGAACGCGCGCGATGGCAGGGTGACCGGGCAGGTCGACGGCGTTGGCAATCAGCGTCGCCGCCGCATCCGCCTCGGCGCCGGTCGGAGCGAGAACGGTGACGGCATCGGCGATGCCGAACGAAAACGAGCGGCCGCGCCAGCCGCTGGTGGCAACACCGCGCACGCCATCCTCGGCGCGGATGCCGACGCGATCGGCCATGCCATTGCCGGTGCCGGCAATCGCCACCGTCATCGACTGGTCCCTGCCGAGATAGAGGGCGCAATCGCCGCCATTGTTGACATAAGCGCGGTCGAGCCGGCGGCCGGCGAGCATTGCGGCAAGAATTTCGTCGGCTACTGAACCGGCAACGGCGGCCATCGGGGTGATGAAGCATTCCGCCAATGGCATGACGGCTGCTTCCATGCGGCGCGCCGTCGGGCCGGCGAAATCGCGCGGCGCCAGGAAGAAGGCTGGCAGGCGCAACTCGGGCAGCTCCTCGACCAGTTCGATCAGGATCATCTGGAAGCGCGTGACCGCCTGCTGGTAGGCGGCGCGACGTTCGTCGTCAGAACCGAAGGCCTCGACGATGAGATCGATCGGCCCATGGTTGAGATGGAGCCGCCGGCCGTCGGCAAGCCAATGCGCCTGCGGGCCGTTCATCAGCCGGCACCGTTCGCCGCCGCGCGCCGCAGCTGCGCCAGGGGCGGCCAGGGG
>NZ_RZSA01000726.1:0-3556 GCF_003998075.1 Mesorhizobium sp. M2A.F.Ca.ET.037.01.1.1
CGATCAACATGTGCGTCGCCGAAAAAGAGTTCAAGATCGCCGGCGTGAATGATTGCGTCGCTCGGGGCTTCCAACGCGCCGGATTCCAAGAATATGACACGGGCGAGCAGGCCAGCTGGATGGTCCAGCTGACCGACGAGCCCGCAACGGGAGGCGCGCCAGCGACCCCCGCTCCGGGAACAAACAGTCAATGAGACGCAACCGCAAGGTCAAGATCCTCGCCACCATCGGTCCGGCTTCCTCCTCCGAGGAAATGCTGAAGAAGCTCTTCGAAGCGGGCGCCGATGTCTTCCGCATCAATATGAGCCATACCGACCACGAGCTGATGCGCACGCTGGTCGGGCGCATCCGCGCCGTCGAGGCCGCCGTCGGCCGGCCGATCGGCATTCTCGCCGATTTGCAGGGTCCGAAGCTCAGGGTGGGCAAGTTCGCCAACGGCAAGGAAGCGCTGACTGTCGGCCAGACCTTTACGCTCGACGACAATCCCGAGCCCGGCACGTCGAAGCGCGTGTACCTGCCGCATCCCGAAATCCTGAGCTCGGTCGAGGCCGGTCACAGACTTTTGATCGATGACGGCAAGCTGGAGCTGAAGGCGGTGAAGGCCGACGGCAAGTCGATCACCTGCACCGTCGTTGCCGGTAGCGGAATCTCCGACAAGAAGGGCGTCAGCCTGCCCGACACCGACCTGCCGGTCGGCGCGCTGACCGACAAGGACCGCGCCGATCTCGACGCGGTGCTTGCCACGGGCGTCGACTGGGTGGCGCTGTCCTTCGTGCAGCGGCCGGAGGATCTGGCGGAAGCGCGCAAGATCGCGCGCGGGCGGGCGCTGATCATGGCCAAGATCGAGAAGCCGCAGGCGGTGGCCAGGCTTCCCGAAATCATCGATCTCTCCGATGCGCTGATGGTCGCCCGCGGCGATCTCGGCGTCGAGATGCCGATCGAAGCCGTGCCCGGCATCCAGAAGCAGATCACGCGCGCGGCGCGGCGCGCCGGCAAGCCGGTGGTGATTGCCACACAGATGCTGGAATCGATGATCACCGCGCCGGTGCCGACCCGCGCCGAGGTCTCCGACGTGTCGATCGCCGTGTTCGAGGGCGCCGACGCAATCATGCTTTCGGCCGAATCCGCGGCCGGCGCCTATCCGGTCGAAGCTGTCGGCATGATGAACCGCATCGCCACCAAGGTCGAAACCGACCCGACCTATGCCGGCATCATCAACGCGCAGCGTTCGGAACCCGAGGCGACCGGGGCCGACGCCATTTCGCTGGCCGCTCGCGAGATCGCCGAGACGCTGAAACTATCGGCGATCATTTCCTACACCGCGTCCGGCACGACCGGGCTGCGCGCCGCGCGCGAGCGCCCGCAGGTGCCGATCGTGGCGCTGTCGCCGATCCTCAGCACGGCACGCCGCCTGTCGCTGCTGTGGGGCACGCATTGCGTGGTTTCGGAGGATGCTACCGACCTCGACGACATGGTCGACCGGGCCTGCCGGATCGCGCTGGAAGAAGGTTTCGGCAAGCCTGGCGACCGCGTCATCATCACGGCCGGCGTGCCGCTCAGGACGCCCGGATCGACCAATATGCTGCGGATTGCGTATATCGGGTCGGACACGCATTAGCGGCCAGTGGCTGGGTCAGTTGCCGAGTGACTAGCCGCAAGGCACGCCGTCGCGATCGCGACATGAAAGCTTTCAGGGTCGGCGCTGCCCCTCATCCGCCTGCCGGCACCTTCTCCCCGTATAGTGACGGGGAGAAGAGGCTGGCCGCAAACTTGGCGCCGTTCCTGCTACGTTGGCGATTGGCGAAATCGTCGATGCGGCGCTCCTTCTCCCCGTCACTATACGGGGAGAAGTGCCCGGCAGGGCGATGAGGGGCAGCGCCGACGTGAGGTCGTTGGCGACTGCAATACAAGCTCATCAGGTCGGCGCGAGCTCGGCGTCGGGCACTTTGATGTCGGGGCATTTTCCGTCGTTATGGGCATCACCGGCGATACGGCCTTCCACGGTCCTTGCCATTGCCTGCAAGTCGATCGGCGCGCCGGCCACCCTCTCGATCGCGCCGACCACGAGATCGGGTGCGATCCAGTCCGGCTTGTGGCCGAGATTGCGGACCCAAACCAGTTCGGCCCCGGGAATGTCGCGCTCGAGGCCGACGGAGTGGATCGTCGCGTAGACCACCTTGTCGCGGTCGCCCGAGATGACGACGGTCGGCGCCTTGATCTCCCGGTAAGCGGGAGAGGCGGCCCGGACATAGTCGTGGAGCTGGGCGACATCGCGTGCGTTGGCGCGAAAGGCGGATGGCCTGAGCACCAGCGGGATCGAGGCGTTCTGGAGGTAGAAGTCCGGCAGGGTGTTGGGGGAGAAGACGCAAGCCGTCGCATCGCCGATCCGCAGCATGCCGGCCGGATAGGCGAGCGTTTCGGAAAACAGCCAGCCGACCACCGGCATGGCGGTGAGCTTGTAGTACCAGGCGGTCGCGCCGCCCGGCCAGGGATGCGTGGCCGGTGACACGAAGACGAGACCCGCTGTTTTTTCTGGATGCTGGCGGGCGAAAGCCGTGGTGATCGCGCCGCCGAAGGAATGCGCAACGACAATGGCCTTTGCAATGCCGAGGCGGTCCATCAGCGCCGCGATCGTATCGGCCTGCGCGGCCAGAGTTTCGTTGTTGCCGCGCCGCGACCAGCCGAGGCCCGGGCGGTCGAGGAACAGCATCTCGGCGCGGCCCTCGAGCAGCGGCTTCAGCGGCAGCATCTGGTCCTTGAGGTTGGCGCTGGCGCCATGGATGAAGACGAGCGGCGTCAGGTCGGCGCCGGCAGGTGCCGGGATATGGGCATAATGGATGCGCGCGCCGTTGACCTCGGCGAACTCGCCGGCTGGCGGACTGCGTCGCTCGATCAGCCAGACGCCGGCGCGGGTGATGCCGGCCAGGGCAAAGAGGAGTGCGATGAGGAAGAGGAGCGCGGCGCCGATGAGGTTCATGCGGTGAGATACGAGGGCAGGTGAAGATCTGGTTCAGCGGTCAGGCGATCTTGACAGGTTGAGGCTGCGTTGGCAGCCGGAATCTGTCACGCTGCCGTGGTGCGCGCGAGCCGGAGGTCTCCGCCAATCGTCAACGCATGCCATCCAGCAACGGGAGCAGCCCGTCTGAACTTCCGTGCCGGGGCTAGTTCAGATTGATGTCGCGGCTTGCCGATCGCATCGACACGGAGAAGCCGGCCAGCACGTCGAACAGCGCGATGATCATCAGCGTGAAGAAGACGGAGTGCGCCGCGCCCTTCACCAGCAGGAACTCGACGAGAAAGGCGATGAAGACCAGCGTCGACAGAAGGTGATCCAGGATCGAGGCATTGGTCGTGCGCACCGATTTCGAGATCTCGACGAACAGAAAGATCAGCCCGATCAGCACCATCAGGTCGCCGAGCGTCATGGAGAAGACGCCGCCCGACATCATGCGGAAGGAGAACATCTCGGTCATCCAGGGGTCGTCGCCGCCGCCGAACAATCCGAGCAGGCCGAGATTGTAGAGGACGAAAGGCACGATCAGCAGCGGGATGGCAC
>NZ_RZSA01000727.1:0-3555 GCF_003998075.1 Mesorhizobium sp. M2A.F.Ca.ET.037.01.1.1
GATCAAGGACGGCAAGTTTACCGCGGCCCTCGTCTGGCACGAGATGAGCGAGTACACCAACGCAGTCAACGCCGGGGCGCGCGACGAGTTCAAGCGTCTCGGCATCGAGGTGGTGGCGCAGACTGATGCCGGCTTCGACGCCGCGCGCCAGAAGGCCGATGTCGAGACGGTGATGGCCAAGAAGCCGTCGATCATCCTGTCGCTGCCGGTCGACCCGGCGACCGCGGCCTCTGTCTACGATCCGGCCCGCCAGGCCGGCGTCAAGCTCGGCTTCGTAGACAATAGCCCGGCCGGCTACAAGCAGGGCACGGATTACGTCACCATCGTCTCCGACGACCTCTTCCAGATGGGCAACAAGGCCGGCATCGCCCTGGCAGAGGCCCTCGGCAAGAAGGGCAAGGTCGGCTACATCTTCCACGACGCCGATTTCTACGTCACCAACCAGCGCGACGGCGCCTTCAAGAAGACCATCGAGCAGGACTATCCCGACATGCAGATCGCCGCCGAGGCCGGCATGGCCGATCCGGCGCGCTCAGAGGACATCGCGCAGGCGATGATCACCCAGCATCCCGACCTCGACGGCATTTATGTCACCTGGTCTGAGCCGGCGCTGAGCGTTCTCTCCGCCCTTCGCCGCCGGCAACACGCACACCAAGATCGTCACGCTCGACCTCAACGAACCGGCCGCGCTCGACATGGTCAAAGGTGGTAACATCGCAGCCCTTGTCGCCGACGAGGCCTATTCGATCGGCGTGACGCTGGCGCGAGCCTCCGCAGGCTCGCTGGTCGGCCTGAAGGCCGAGCCATTCTACGCGGTCGATTCCATCGCCGTCACCAAGGACACGGTGAAGGACGGCTGGAAGAAGTCGCTCAACAAGGACCTGCCCGCGACCATCGCGGACGCCATGAAATAGACGGCGTGGCAGGCTGCGAAGCACGCACCATCGGAGATCGAACATGACCAGCGCCAACACCGGCACCGAGATGGGCAGCTTCGCCAGCCGCTTCAATCTGCAGCAATATGTCGTCTATCTCGGCTTCCTGGCGATCTTCCTGTTCTTCGCCTTCATGCTGAGGGACAGCGGCTTCCTCACCGTCCGCAACCTCTCCAACATCGTGCTGCAGACAGCGCCGGTGACGATCATGGCGATCGGCCTCGTCTTCGTCATGTCGGCCGGCGAGATCGACCTTTCGATCGGCTCGATCGTGGCGGTATCGGCGCTCGCCACTGCCGTCACCATCGCCTCCTACGGCATGGCGGCGGGCATCGTCGCCGGCCTGGGCGCCGGAATCCTGATCGGCCTCATCAACGGCGCGCTGGTCGCCTATGTCAGGCTGCCGTCCTTCCTGGTGACGCTGGCGACGATGGGCCTGTTCGCCGGCGTCTCGCGCTCTATGACTGATCTGCGTTCGATATCGGTCACCAACGAGGCCTTCACCGGCTTCTTCGGCTCGGGCTCGCTGCTCGGCGTGCCCTCGCTGATCTGGTGGACGGTGATCGCCATTGCCGTCGGCCACCTCGTCTACCGCGAGACGCGTTTCGGCGCGCATGTGCTGGCGACCGGCGACAACGCCCGCGCTGCAAGCGTTTCGGGCATCAGCGTGCCGAAGATCAGGCTCGCCGTGCTCACCATCAGCGGCGGGCTCGCGGGGCTCGCCGGATTGCTTTACGCCGGCCGCCTGCAGGCGGCGAAATACACGCTCGGCGAGACCGATCTGATGACGGTCATCGCCGCCGTCATCGTCGGCGGCACGCTGCTCAATGGCGGCAAGGGCTCGATCGTCGGCGCTCTCGTTGGCTCGCTGATGATGGGCATGCTGAACAACGGCCTTATCCTGATGGGCCTCTCGGTCTCCGACCAGATGATCGTGCGCGGCCTGATCATTCTCACCGCGGTCGCAGTGTCGCTGCGCGACAAATCCCGCTAAAGGAACCTTTTCCATGTTTCTCGACGTTCTGCGCCGCCGCAACCCCGCCTTCATCGAAGCGGCGATCGGCCTTCACCAGCAGGGCAAGCTGCCGGCCAACGCCTATGTGCTCGATCTCGACGCGGTCGAGCGCAATGCAAAGGTCCTCAAGCAGGAAGCGGATCGGCTCGGTCTGAACATCTTCGCCATGACCAAGCAGGTCGGCCGCTCGAGCTCCTTCTGCAAGGCGGTGATGCGCGGCGGCATCGAACGCGCTGTCGCGGTCGACATGGCCTGCGCGCGCGCCACGCATAAGGCCGGCATGAAGCTCGGCCATCTCGGCCATCTGCAGCAGATCGCGAAATTCGAGGCGGACGCGGCGGCAAGGACCTTCAAGCCGGACTATTGGACCGCCTTCAACGACACCAAGGCCGAGGAAGCAGGCAAAGGCGCCAAGGCGGCCGGCTACGTCCAGGACCTGCTCGCCCGCATCGCGGCCGAAGGTGACATTTTCTACCGCGGCCATGAAGGCGGCTTCGACGCCGGCGAAATTGTCGCCGTCGCCGACCGGCTCGATGCCGTTCCGGGCGGCCGCTTCGCCGGCATCACCACCTTCCCTGCCCTGCTCTTCGACCATGCCGCGCGTAAAGTGCTGCCGACGCCCAATCTGGCGACGCTGAGCAAGGCAGCCGAGGCGCTCGCCAAGGCGGGCCGCAAGGGCGTCGAAATCAACGCGCCGGGCACCACGTCGAGCGTCATGCTGGCCGCGCTGGCTGAAGCCGGCGCCACGCAATGCGAACCCGGCAACGGCCTGCACGGCACCACGGCGCTGCACGTCATGGAAGACCTGCCGGAACTGCCTGCCGTGCTCTATCTCACCGAAGTGTCGCATCTGTCAGGCGGCAAGGCCTACTGCTTCGGCGGCGGCTTCTACATCGACCCGATCTTCCCGGACTATGACGTCAAGGCGATCGTCTCGGCCGAGCCGACCACCGCCACGTCGGCGCTCAGAAGCGTCGAAGTGCCGCCGCCTTCGGCGATCGACTACTACGCCATGATCGACGCCGCCGGCGATAATGCGCCGAGGCCCGGCGACAGCGCCGTCTTCGGCTTCCGCGGCCAGGCCTTCGTCACCCGCGCCTATGTCGTCGGCGTCTCCGGCGTTTCGAAGGGCAAGCCCGTAGTTGAAACGATCGAGAACGGTTTTGGCGAGCCCTATGCCTGGCCCGTCTAGGAGAAAACCATGAATGCGAGCGCCCCCATCCTTCAGCTTCAGGACATCCGCAAGCATTTCGGCGGCCTGACCGCGATCGAGAACTTCTCGCTCGAGGTCTTTCCCGGCGAGATCGTCGCGCTTGTCGGCGACAACGGCGCCGGCAAGTCGACGCTGGTCAAGATCATCTCCGGCGTGCATCCGCCCTCCTCCGGCACGATCACGATCGAGGGCAAGCCGGTGACGATGTCGAACGCGACGATGGGGCGCGCGCATGGCATCGAGGTTGTCTACCAGGATCTCGCTTTGGCCGACCAGCAGACGGTCTATATGAACATGTTCCTCGGCCGCGAGCCGCTGAACCGCTTCGGCCTGCTCGACCGCCGCCGCATGATCGACGAGACGGAAAAACTGGTGAAGGAGCTCGACGTGCG
>NZ_RZSA01000728.1:0-3555 GCF_003998075.1 Mesorhizobium sp. M2A.F.Ca.ET.037.01.1.1
CTTCGGCGCCCAGCAGCAGGTCGACAGGCTGGTGGCGAAGGAAGGGCTGGTCATGCTGCCGCCCTTTGACCATCCCGATATCGTCGCCGGGCAAGGCACGCTTGGGTTGGAGATCATGGAGCAGGTTCCGGACGCAGCATGCGTGCTGGTGCCGCTCTCCGGCGGCGGGCTCGCGGCCGGCGTCGCGGCGGCCGTCAAAGGCGTGAGCCCGGGCACCAAGGTCATCGGCATCTCGATGGCGGGGGGCGCGGCGATGAAAGCCAGCCTCGACGCAGGCCGGCCCGTGCAGGTCGAGGAACTGCCGACGCTGGCAGACTCGCTCGGCGGCGGCATCGGCCTCGACAACCAGCTGACCTTCGCCATGTGCCGCGACCTGCTCGACGACGTGGTCCTGCTTGCCGAGGACGAGATCGCCGCCGGCATTCGCCATGCCTATGAACAGGAACGCGAGATCGTCGAGGGCGCGGGCGCTGTCGGCATCGGCGCGCTGCTTGCCGGCAAGGTCAAAGTGAGCGGCCCGACTGTGCTCATCCTTTCCGGCCGCAACATCGACATGAGCCTGCACCGCCGCATCGTCTGCGGCGAGGCGGCCACAGCAACGGAGCGCGCCGTATGAACCGTATGACCATTCTGACCGAAGCAGAACTGCGCAAGATCGTGACGCTTGACCTCGATGCCGTCGCCTGCGTCGAGAACGCCTTTCGCGCCCTGGCCACGCTGCCGGTGGCATGCCGCCAATCTTGAGGCTCGACATTCACGAGCATCGCGGCGAGGTCGACGTGAAGGCCGCCTATGTGCCGGGCATAGACGGCTTCGCCGTCAAGATCAGCTCCGGCTTCTTCGACAATCCGAAGCTCGGCCTGCCGAGCGGCGGCGGCATGATGGTGCTGCTCTCGGCCAAGACCGGCGTGGTCGAGGCGCTGCTGCTCGACAATGGCTATCTGACCGATGTCCGCACCGCCGCTGCCGGCGCCGTCGCGGCCAGGCATCTGTCGCGCGAGGACTCCAAGGTCGCGGCGATCTTCGGCGCCGGTCTGCAGGCCGGCTTGCAATTGGAAGCGCTGCGTCTGGTGCGGCCGATCGAGGAAGCGCGCATCTGGGCGCGCGATGCCGCCAGGGCCGAGGCAACCGCAGCCCGCCTGCGCGACAGGCTGGGCATCATGGTTCGCGCCGAACCGGATGCGGCGAACGCGGCAGCCGGCGCCGACATCATCGTCACCACCACGCCGTCGACCGAACCGCTGATCAAGCCCGGCTTCGTCTCTGCCGGCCAGCACATCACCGCTATGGGCTCGGATGCCGAGCACAAGAACGAGATCGCGCCGGCGATCCTGCGCATGGCCGATCTCTATGTCGCCGACAGCGCCAAGCAGACGCGGCGCCTTGGCGAACTCCATCACGCCATCGAGGCTGCGGTTTTCGCAGCCGACGCCGAGGTCACCGAACTCGGCCAGATCATTGCCGGCAGCAAGCCCGGCCGGCGCTCGGCAAGCGACATCACCGTCGCCGACCTCACCGGCACCGGCGTGCAGGATACCGCGATCGCCACGCTTGCGCGGGATCGCGCGCGGGCGGCGAACGCCGGAACGACTTTCGAGAGCTAGTACCGGCCGCAAGGCCCAACAAACGAGGACCAAGAACGATGCAGCCAAACCTGAAATTCTCGCGGAGCGAATTTGCCGATCGCCTCGCCAAGACGCGGAGGGCCATGGAGGCCAAGGGGGTCGATCTTTTGATCGTCAGCGATCCCTCCAACATGGCCTGGCTGACGGGGTATGACGGCTGGTCCTTCTACGTGCATCAGGCGGTCATCGTGCCGCCTACGGGCGAGCCGGTCTGGTATGGACGCGGCCAGGATGCCAACGGCGCCAAGCGCACCGCCTATCTCGCGCATGACAACATCATCGGCTACGCCGACCACTATGTGCAGTCGACCGAGCGGCACCCGATGGATTACCTTGCCAGCGTGCTGGCTGAACGCGGCTGGGACAAGCTCAGCATCGGCGTCGAGATGGACAACTACTGGTTCTCGGCGGCTGCCTTCGCAGCACTGCAAAAACACTTGCCCAACGCCCGCTTCGCCGACGCCACCGCGCTGGTGAACTGGCAGCGCGCGGTGAAGAGCCCGACCGAGATCGAATACATGCGCAACGCCGCCCGCATCGTCGAGGCGATGCACCAGCGCATTGTCGACAGAATAGAAGTCGGCATGCGCAAATGCGATCTCGTCGCCGAGATCTACGATGCCGGCACGCGCGGCGTCGCCGGGATCGGCGGCGACTATCCGGCGATCGTGCCGCTGCTGCCTTCGGGTGCCGATGCTTCCGCACCGCATCTCACCTGGGACGACAAGCCTATGAAGGCGAATGAAGGCACGTTCTTCGAGATCGCCGGCTGCTACAACCGCTATCATTGCCCGCTGTCGCGCACCGTCTTCCTCGGCAAGCCAACGCAGGCGTTCCTCGACGCCGAGAAGGCGACGCTGGAAGGCATGGAGGCGGGCTTGGCCGCCGCCAAGCCCGGCAACACCTGCGAGGACATCGCCAATGCCTTCTTCGCGGTCCTGAAGAAATACGGCATCGTCAAGGACAACCGCACCGGCTATCCGATCGGCATTTCCTATCCGCCGGACTGGGGCGAGCGCACGATGAGCCTGCGCCCCGGCGACCGCACCGAGCTCCAGCCCGGCATGACCTTCCATTTCATGACGGGGCTGTGGCTGGAGACGATGGGACTGGAGATCACCGAGTCGATCCTGATCACCGACACCGGCGTCGAATGCCTGGCCAATGTGCCGCGCAAGCTCTTCGTGAAGGACTGAACGATGTCAGCTCTGCGTCCATCGCCGGTCGCGCCGACCGTCGACTTCGAGCGCGACGGCGTCCAGCACGGCTTTTTGCGCCTGCCCTACAGCCGCGACGATTCCGCCTGGGGGTCGGTGATGATCCCGGTCTGCGTCGTGCGCAACGGCAAGGGCTCGACGGCGCTGCTGACCGGCGGCAATCACGGCGACGAGTATGAAGGGCCGTTGGCGCTCTACGAGCTCGCCCGCACGCTCGATCCGAAACAAGTCTCCGGCACGATCATCATCGTGCCGGCGATGAACTATCCGGCGTTCCGGGCCGGCACCCGCACCTCGCCGATCGACAAGGGCAATATGAACCGCTCTTTCCCCGGCCGCCCGGACGGCACGGTGACGGAGAAGATCGCCGACTATTTCCAGCGCGAGCTGCTGCCGCGCGCGGACCTCGTCTTCGACTTCCACTCGGGCGGCAAGACGCTGGATTTCGTGCCCTTCTGTGCCGCGCACACGCTGCCGGACAAGGCGCAAGAGAAAAAGGCCTTCGCCGCGGTCGGGGCCTTCTCGGCGCCGTTCTCGATGCGCATGACCGAGATCGACGCGGTCGGCATGTATGACACGGCGGCCGAGGAGATGGGCAAGGTCTTCGTCACCACCGAGCTCGGCGGCGGCGGGACATCGCGGGCCGAAACCGTGCGGATTGCCCGGCGCGGCATCCTCAACGTGCTTCGCCATGCCGGCATAGTGTCTGGTGC
>NZ_RZSA01000729.1:0-3535 GCF_003998075.1 Mesorhizobium sp. M2A.F.Ca.ET.037.01.1.1
CCGGTTAGGAAGAGGCGAAAGGATCAGGCACCCGTGAGCGCAACCGACATCCACGATCCCAACCGTCGCGATTTTCTCTACGTAGCCACCGGCATGGCCGCCGTTGTCGGCGCGGGAGCCGTCGCGTGGCCGTTCATCGACCAGATGCGCCCCGACGCCTCGACGCTGGCGCTGGCCTCGGTCGAGGTCGACGTCTCCTCGCTGCAGCCTGGCAGCTCGCTGATCGTCAAGTGGCGCGGCAAGCCGGTGGTGGTGCGCAACCGCACCGAAAAGGAAATGAAGGACGGCGAGGCCGTCAATCTTGCCGATCTCAAGGATCCGATCGCGCGCAATGCCAACCTGCCTTCCGACGCGCCGGCGACCGACGCCAACCGCACGACGCCCGGCAAGGAAGCCTGGATGGTGATGGTGCAGGTCTGCACCCATCTCGGCTGCATCCCGCTCGGCCAGGAAGGCGATTTCGGCGGCTGGTTCTGCCCGTGCCATGGTTCGCAATACGACACCGCCGGCCGCATCCGCAAAGGCCCGGCGCCGGAGAACATGGCGATCCCGGTATTCAAGTTCATTTCCGATACCAAGATCCTTATCGGTTGAGGCAGGGGACATTTCGATGAGCGAGGGACACTCGACCTATACGCCCAAGACCGGTGTCGAGCGCTGGTTCGATGCGCGCATGCCGCTGCCGCGGCTGATTTATGACAGCTTCGTCGCCTATCCGGTGCCGCGCAACCTCAACTACATGTGGACGTTCGGCGGCATCCTGTCGATCATGCTGGTCTCGCAGATCCTGACCGGCATCGTGCTGGCGATGCACTACACGTCCGACACCAATCTCGCCTTCGATTCGGTCGAGAAGATCATGCGCGACGTGAATTCGGGGTGGCTCCTGCGCTATCTCCATTCCAATGGCGCCTCGTTCTTCTTCGTCGCCGTCTACATCCACATCTTCCGCGGCCTGTTCTACGGCTCCTACAAGGCGCCGCGCGAGCTGCTGTGGATTCTCGGCTGCATCATCTACCTTCTGATGATGGCCACCGGCTTCATGGGCTATGTGCTGCCCTGGGGGCAGATGAGCTTCTGGGGCGCCACCGTCATCACCGGCTTCTTCAGCGCCATTCCGCTGGTCGGCAACTGGATCCAGCAGTTGCTGCTCGGCGGCTTCGCGGTCGACGATCCGACGCTGAACCGCTTCTTCGCGCTGCATTACCTGTTGCCGTTCATGATCGCCGGCGTCGTCGTGCTGCATATCTGGGCGCTGCATGTCGTTGGCCAGTCGAACCCGACCGGCATCGAAGTCAAGTCGAAGACCGACACCGTCGCCTTCACGCCCTACGCGACCATCAAGGACGCGTTCGGCATGATCGTGTTCCTGTTCTTCTTCGCCTATTTCGTCTTCTACCTGCCGAATTTTCTCGGCCACCCGGACAACTACACGGTCGCCAACCCGCTGAAGACGCCGGCCCATATCGTTCCGGAATGGTACTTCCTGCCGTTCTACGCGATCCTGCGCGCCATCACCTTCAACATCGGCCCGATCAACTCCAAGCTCGGCGGCGTGCTGTGCATGTTCGGCGCCATCGCCATGCTGTTCCTGGTTCCATGGCTCGACACCTCCAAGGTGCGCTCGGCGGTCTACCGTCCGTGGTACAAGCTGTTCTTCTGGCTGTTCGTCGCCGACGCCATCCTGCTTGGATGGCTGGGCTCGCAGCCGGCGGAAGGCGCTTACGTGTTCATGGCGCAGATGGCGACGCTGTTCTATTTCGCCTTCTTCCTGATCGTCATGCCGGTGCTTGGCCTGATCGAGACGCCGCGCAGGCTGCCGAACTCGATCACCGAAGCGGTGCTGGAAAAGAACAAGGGCGGCAGCGGACATCCGGCAGGCGCGACCGCCGCGCCGGAAACCAAAGGCTGAGGATCTGAGGGGATTTTGGGTATGAAGAAGATTCTCACCTCGCTGGCGCTGCTCGGCCTGGTGGTCGCGGGCACCTGGATGTCAAGTGCTGGGGCCATCGCCGCGGAAGAGGAACACAACGCGGCCGCTCCGACGCATTTCCCGATCAACGAGCCGAAGGAAATGAGCTGGAGCTTCGCCGGCCCGTTCGGCACCTACGACAAGGCGCAGCTGCAGCGCGGCCTCAAGGTCTACAAGGAAGTCTGCTCGGCCTGCCATTCGATGAACCTGGTGGCCTTCCGCACGCTGGAGGGGCTCGGCTATTCGGAAGCGCAGATCAAGACGCTGGCCGCCGGATACACCATCCATGACGGCCCGAACGATGCCGGCGACATGTTCGACCGTCCCGGCAAGCCGTCGGACCACTTCCCGGCGCCGTTCCCGAACGAGCAGGCTGCGGCTTCCGCCAATGGCGGCGCCGCCCCGCCGGACATGTCGCTGCTCGCCAAGGCGCGCGGCGTCGAGCGCGGCTTCCCGCGCTTCATCTTCGACATCTTCACCCAGTATGCGCAGGGCGGCCCGGATTACATCCACTCGCTGCTCACAGGCTACGACCAGACGCCGCCGGCCGGCATGGTGATCCCGGAAGGCACGCATTACAACCCGTACTTCCTGTCCGGCGTGTCCCTGAAGATGCCGAAGCCGCTCTCGGACGGCCAGGTGACCTATGACGACGGCTCGCCGCAGACTGTCGACCAGTATGCCCGTGACGTCTCGGCGTTCCTGATGTTTGCCGCCGAGCCGCATCTCGAGGACCGCAAGAAGACCGGCTTCCGCGTCATGGTCTTCCTGCTGCTCTTCGGCGCGCTGGTCTACATGACCAAGCGCAGGGTGTGGGCAGACGTCGCGCACTGAGCCGGCCGGCTTCCAGAAAAATGCTCGGGCGCCGAAAGGCGCCCTTTTCTTTTCGGCCGCTTGCCGGCAAAACTGTGCGGCAACGGATCAACCGCTTATGAAATCCTCCCTCGAAGACACGCTGCTTGCGGCCATCCGCACCATTCCGGATTACCCCAAGCCTGGCATCTTGTTTCGCGACATCACCACGCTGCTTGGCGATGCCCGCGCCTTCCGCCGCGCCATCGACGAACTGGTGCATCCCTATGCCGGGCTGAAGATCGACAAGATCGCCGGCATCGAGGCGCGCGGCTTTATCCTGGGCGGCGCCGTGGCGCACCAGCTTTCCGCCGGCTTCGTGCCGATCCGCAAGAAGGGCAAGCTGCCTTACGAGACGGTGCGCGTCGCCTACAGCCTCGAATACGGCCTGGACGAGATGGAGATGCATAAGGACGGCGTGTCGCCCGGCGAGAAGGTGATCGTGGTCGACGACCTGATCGCCACCGGGGGCACCGCGGAAGCAGCGGTCAGGCTGCTCAGGCAGATCGGCGCCGACATCGTCGCGGCCTGTTTCGTCATCGACCTGCCGGACCTTGGCGGTCGCAAGAAGCTGGAAGCGCTCGGCGTGCCGGTGAGGACGCTGATCGGGTTCGAGGGGCATTGAGGCGCCTCTTCCTTTTCCCCTTGTGGGAGAAGGTGTCGCCGAAGGCGACGGATGAGGGGTGCTCCAGGGAAAGCCAACGTCTCACT
>NZ_RZSA01000072.1:0-12007 GCF_003998075.1 Mesorhizobium sp. M2A.F.Ca.ET.037.01.1.1
ATCTGCAGGCCGTGCGGCAGCTGGTCCCTGAAATCGAGCCTTGTCGCCTTGAGCAAGGCCGCCACGCTTGGCCGGTCGAAATCCTGCGGGTCGCCATGGATGCCGAAGCTCAGGACATATTCGACCGTATCGCAGCTTCTCTGGCCGCCTTTCTTGGTGAAGAACGGCACGATCCGCGCAAGTTCCGCGTTGATGCCGCGTGACGCCGGATTGGCGGCCTGGCTGGTCGTGGCCGGAGCCTGGTCCTGGGCGACAGCCGGCAGAGCCGGCATCATGGCGACCGCGATACCGGCCGCCATCAGCCAGCGCGCGCCGCGCCTGGCATATGACAGGGGCTTCATGATCGTTTCCAAGACGGTTTCGCGCGAGGCGAAGCGGGAGTGGGCGAGATCGCTCATCTTTCCCTCCTCGGCACTTCGCAGTCGACGGCTGGCGTTCTGAGCGGCAGTGTCATCTTGCAGCAAGGGTAGTAGCCGCCCTTGTCCTGGTCGGACTTGCGGTAGAAGCAGAGCCCGACATTGACGGTATCGCCCGGATCATGGCCGGTGATGTCGACCGTGTAGGGCTTGCCCGGGACATGCGACATGGGGGTGGTCACCCCGACGCCGGGCGTCCTGGACTGCGCCTTGATGGAATCGCCGCCGAAGCCGGCGTGGTCATGGAGAGTGAGTTCGGCCCGCAGCCCGCGCGGCGTGCAGTAGTAATGCACGTCCTCAACATCGACGCAGGGCGGCAGGTTGCCGGGCGGCGGGAAGTCGGGCGGATAGAACGGAGGCAGATAGCCGCCGGGGATTTCCTCGTAATAGCCGGCGCGGCCCTCGCAAGGACGCCAGACCCTGACGTCGCCGACATGGCCTTGCACGTCCGGGTCCTCGAAATAGCCGTCGAAATCGACGAACCAGGAGCCGAAGGGCGGCACGTTGGCCGGCTTGACCAGCCCGCTCGGGGTCAGCTGCACGCCATGCACGGCAAGCGGCCCGCCGGCGGCGAGCCGCTCGGCAAGCTCCGGATTGTCGCGCAATTTGTCGCCGGTGTTGACGACGGTGTCGGTGCAGACGGACGTGTCGAGATTGCCTTCGGCATCATAGCGATATTGCAGGTCGACGCCGCCGGCCGACTGGCGATTGCCCTGCGGGAAGCCGATCGCATATTCCGATGGAACCTCGACCCAGGCCGATTCCGTCGCCGGATCGTCCGGGTCCTCGCGCCAGTAGCGGATCAGCTCGCCTTTGCCGGAGGAGGCGAAGCGGCTGTAATCATAGCGATTTTCGATCGGGCCGCGCTGGGCGAGATACATGAAGCCCTTGTTGTCGAAGGCGATGTCGGTGACCGCATAATCCTGGTCCGCCTTGACCGTCAGCTCCCAGCGCGGATCGCCTGCGAAGCTTCCGTCGCTCGCAATGCCGACCGACCAGATTTCGGCCTTCTCGCCGACGGAATAGTAGAGCCGGCCGCCATGATAGGAGACGGCCCAGACCCGGCGCGCATCCTGCGTGTAACCCCAGGTCGCGGGGTCTTCGGCGTCGAAGGCCGCGCCCTGGATGTCCATTGGGACGCCGTCGTCGGCGACCGGGGCCAACCCATGCGCCGGGCGCCCGGCGATGCCATGGTCGAAGCTGTCGATCGGATTGCCCTCGATATCGATGCGCTGAATGAGCCCCGTGTCGAGATCCGAAGCGAAGAAATCGCGATGGGTCGGATCGAAGGCGAGGTTGCCGATGCCTGGCCCGCTGTTGGTGTCGATGTCGGCGAATTTGGAGACGGCACCCGTGATGCCGTCGATCTTCCAGATCGTGCCCGGGCCGCCTCCATTCTCGGTACCGAACTGGCCATCCATGAAGACCGCGCCCGCGGCGCCGCGGCGCTGCCGTTCCGGCCTTCCATCACTGTCCGCGTCCGAGGTGACGATCTCGACGCCGTGCAGCGAGGTCGCGGCCGCATAGAGGTTGGGAACGCCCGACGGCACGCCGTCGCGCACGCCATCGTCATAGGCGAGGCCGAACACCTCGCCGATCTGGCCGGCCGTCACCTCGAAGGGCGGCGGCGTGAAGACAAGCTGGCCGGAAGCCGGTCCCCCGAGATGCGAGACGTTGAAAATGCGCAAGGATGCGCGCGACGTGTCGATGAAGGTCTCGTCGACCGGGTCGACGCCGGGCGGCAGACCCCCCTTTTCGGAATCGGGAGGGTCGAAATCGGGAATGATGGTGCCCGGAAAGCCGGTGACCGCCATCGATCCGGGATAGATGATCTCCTGCGCCTTCGCCGCGCCGCCGAGCCACAAGCCGGCGGACAGCGCCAAAGCGAGAATTCCGCTGCCTGTCGCGATTGCGCGGCGCAAACGGCCGCCACGGGAACGCAGGAACGAGCCGCGAACGCCAGACATTGAACTCCCCCCGAAGCCGCTGGGAGAAACGTCCGTTCTTGCCGCGCCAACCAGGGCAAGGCGCGGCGTTGCGGCACGTTCTTCCCCGATCGAATTGTCTGTTTTCCTCTTTGCGACGATACGCCGGCTGCCGGGCAGGGTCAACGGAATCAGCCGGAAGCCTAGCGCGTCGACCCCATCCCGAAGGCGGTGATCGCGCCGGACTCCCGCTGTTCCCGGAGACCGCGAAGTCTCTGGGTTTTTTGTCATGGCGGCTTTCCTTTCCGGGCCGCACCATCGCGGCGCCTGGCCGTCAGTCGCCCGCCGGCGGGGAAAGGTTCATGTCAGGATAGCGGAGCGGAAAGCGCCCTGGGATGTCACCAGATCCAGTCGCCGCGCCCGAGCGCCGAAACCGCCTCGACGATGCGGGTGAAGCTGGTCCGCGCCCGGCCCACCATGTGCCGGGCCCTGAGGTATCCATGCACCAGCCCCGGCTCCTCGAACCAGAAGGCGTGCCCGCCAGCCGCGACGATGCGGTCGCGATAGGCTTCGCCGTCGGATGACAGCGGGTCGCATTGCGCGGTGATCAGCACGGTCGGCGGCAGGTTTGCGAAATCGGCGTCGGCGAGCGGGCAGAGCGTGATGTCGCCGGTCAAGTCGACGCCGCCAGTGCGGACATGCTTGTAGAAGTCGAGGTCGCGCAAGGTCAGCATCGGCGCCTCGGCATGCGTAACGTAAGAGCCCTTCGAGTGGTCGCCGCCGAGGCCGGGATAGATCAGCACCTGGCCGGCCGGCTTCTTGGCATGGCCGCGCGTCGCATGCGCAACCGCCGCGCAGAGATTGCCGCCGGCGCTGTCGCCGCAGAGCAGGACCGGGCAGTCATAGGTCTTGGCGGCCCATTCGAAGGCGTCCATGGCGTCGTCGAAGGCCGCCGGGTGCAGATGCTCCGGCGCCAGCCGGTAATCGAGCGAGACCACATCGAAGCCGGTGCGGGCGCAAAGCTCGGCGCAGACATCGTCATGGCTGTCCAGCCCGCCAAGGATGAAGCCGCCGCCATGGATATAGAGCACCATCGCGGCCTTGTTCGGAACGGCGTTGCGGTAGACGCGGATCGAGATGCTGTTGGTCGGCGCGGCAACGACAGTCGTCTCCGCCGTCACGCCTTGGGGGTAGCCGGCAAAGAACTCCCGGCACATCCGGTCGTAGATCGCCCGCTGCTCTTCGATCGTGTAGTCGATCGTGTCCGGCGGATAATAGGAGTTGGTCTTCTCGATAAAGGCCCACGTTTCCGCGTCGATGAGGGTTCTGTAGTCGGTCATGATGGATGACGCCGTTATCTCCGACGTTATCGTCCCTTCCACACCGGATCGCGCTTCTCGGCGAACGCCCGGAAGCCTTCAATATTGTCTTCCGACCCGTAGAGGATATCGACCGTCGGCAGTTGCCTCCTTGTCACCTTGTTCATGGCGTCCTGGAAGGTCAGCGCCTCGGCCACGCGCGCCGTCTCCTTGATCGAGGCGAAGACCAGCGGCGGACCGCTGGCCAAAAGCCTTGCGATCTCCCAGACGCGCTCTTCCAGCTTGTCCTTGGGCAGCACCTCGTTGACCAGGCCCCAGCGATGCGCTTCGGCGACATCCATCCAGCGGCCGGTGAACAGGAGGTCCATGGCGATGTGGTAGGGAATGCGCTTCGGCAGCTTGATGGTCGCGGCGTCGGCAAGCGTGCCGGCGCGGATCTCGGGCAGCGCGAAGGAGGAATGGTCCGAGGCGTAGATGAGGTCACAGGACAGCGCCAGCTCGAAACCGCCGCCCACCGCCATGCCGTTGACGCAGGCGATCACCGGCTTGTTGAGGTCGCGCAGTTCCTGCAGCCCGGCGAAGCCGCCGACGCCATAGTCGCCGTCGACCGCATCGCCGGCTGCCGCCGCCTTCAGGTCCCAGCCGGCGCTGAAGAACTTGTCGCCGGCCGTCTTGACGATGGCGACGCGCAGCTCCGGATCGTCGCGGAACGCCTTGAAGGTCTCGCCCATCAGCCGCGATGTCTTGAGGTCGATGGCGTTGGCCTTCGGCCGGTCGAGCGTGACCTCGAGGATCGCGCCTTCGCGGCGGGTGGTGATGACGTCAGCCATTCTTCTTTTCTCCAAGCACCAAGAGGGCGTCCGCGATCCATGCGCCCTTGCCTTCGGCGCAGACGATGAGCGGGTTGATGTCGAGTTCCTCGATCTCGCCTTCGTTCTTCTGCACGAAGTCGGCAATGCCGGAGATGGCGTCGATGGCGGCGTTGACGTCGGCCTTCGGCCGGCCGCGATAGCCCTCGAGGAGAGGATAGAGCTTCAGCCCACGCAATGCCGCCTCGATGTCGTCGCGCGTCGCCGGCAGCATCAGCGTCACGCTGTCGCGCAGAAGTTCCACCAGCACGCCGCCGGTGCCCAGCGTCATCACCACGCCGAACATCGGGTCGCGGGTGAAGCCGACGATCAGCTCGGCGACGCCGTCGCGCACCATGCGCTCGGCATAGAGCCCGGTGCCGAGCGGCAGAAGGTCGTGCGCGGCGGCGCTGACGGATTCGGCATCCTTGAGGTTCAGCCTGACGGCGCCGACTTCCGACTTGTGCGTCACGCCGAGCGCCTTGAGAGCGACCGGGAAGCCGAGCGTCATGGAGGAGATCACCGCCTCGACCGCATTGGAGGCGCGCTCGCCCTTCGGCACCGACAGGCCGGCCTTGATCAGCCTTTCCTTGGCTTCGGCCTCGTCCGGCGTCACGCGCTTGGCCTCGGACGCACCGGCGGCCGTCGTGTCGACTGGCTGCGCCTGCGGCTCGCGCCAGGCCCAGCCGATGAAAGCGGCGGCCTGGGCGGCATCCATGGCTTCGGAAATGCCGAACAACGGCACCATGCCCCGCGCCATCAGGCCTGCAGTGTATTCCTCCGGCAGGTTTTCCGGCAGCGAGGAGACGATCGCGCCTTGCGCCCTGTTGGTCTTCAGCGCCGCTTCGAAGGCGCGCAGCGTCGCCCACCAGTCGACGTCCGAGCAGCGGTCCGGGCGCGGGAAGTCGAGCACCAGCATGTTCAAGTCGAAACCGCCCGACACCATCGCGGTGAAGGTCGCGGTCATCGCCGGCTCGTTGTTCCAGATGAAAGTGTGGTAGTCGAGCGGATTGGCAACCGCCACCAGCGGGCCGAGCGTCGATTTGACATGCGCGCGATGCTCGGCCGTCAGGGCCGGGAAATGCACCCAGCGCCCCTCGGCGCTGTCCGCCATCACCGAAGCCTCACCGCCGGAGCAGCTCATCGAGGACAGCTTGTAGCCCGGCAGCGGCCCGGTGATGTGCAAAAGCTTCAGCGCCTCGATGAAGGCGGGGATGGAATCGACGCGCGCGATGCCGAGCCGCCTGAGGAAAGCGCCGGAAGCGGCGTCGGAGCCGGCGAGTGAGGCGGTGTGCGATACCGTCGCCTGCCTTGCCTGTTCGGAGCGGCCGACCTTCATGGCAATGATCGGCTTCTTCAGTTCGCGCGCCCGGGCCGCCAGCCTTTCGAAGCCCGCCACCGAATCGAAGGCCTCGATATGCAGGCCGAGCGAAGTGACGCGCTCGTCCTCGATGAGGCCGAGCGCCATTTCGGAGAGCCCGGTCTGCGCCTGGTTGCCCGCCGTCATCAGGAAGGCGATCGGCAGGCCGCGCTTCTGCATCGTCATGTTGATGGCGATGTTGGACGACTGCGTGATGATGGCGACGCCCTTGCCGCCCTCGGCCAGCCGTATGCCGCCATGCTGGTCGGGCCACAGCAGCGCGCCGTCGGCATAGTTGATCAGGCCGTAGCAGTTCGGCCCGATGATCGGCATCTGGCCGGCGGCGGCGACGAGCTCGGCCTGCAGCCGCTCGCCGTCCTCGTCATAGGCCTCGGTCTCGAGGAAGCCGGCGGCAAAGCAGACGGCGCCGCCGGCGCCGCGCTCGGCCAGTGCCTTGATCACCTCGATGGTGAGATGCCGGTTAACGCCGACAAAGGCGGCGTCCGGCGCGCCAGGCAGGTCGGCGACGGAGCGGTACGCCTTGCGGCCGGCGACCTCATCCTTGGTCGGATGCACCGGCCAGATTTCGCCGGCAAAGCCCATCTTGATCGATTGAGCCACGACGGCGGCGGCCTGCGCCCCGCCGAACACGGCGATCGATTTGGGGCGCAGGAGACGTTCGAGTTTATGCATGGTCATCTTTTCGTTTGAGCATGTTCCCGTCCAAAGCCGGACCCGGCTTTGGACCATCATGCTCTAAGCTCCGAACGGACGCAGCAGCGCCCGCGAAATAATGTGTCGCTGAATCTCCGACGTGCCCTCCCAGATGCGCTCGACGCGCGCATCGCGCCAGATGCGCTCCAGCGGCAGGTCGTCCATCAGCCCCATGCCGCCATGGATCTGGATGGCTTCGTCGGCGACGAAGGCGAGCATCTCGGTGGCCTTCAGCTTGGCCATCGCCATGTCCTGGTCGGTGACGGTGCCCTGATCGTATTTCCAGCCGGCTTCGAACACCATCAGATCGGCGGCCTTCAGCTCCGTCGCCATGTCGGCGAGCTTGAAGGAAACGCCCTGGAACTTGCCGATCTGCTGGCCGAACTGCTGGCGCTGCGCGGCATATTCGATGGCGTGCGACAGAGCGCGCTCGGCACGGCCGAGACAGGTGGCGCCGACCTGCAGGCGCGTGGCGCCGAGCCACGAATTCGCGACGTCGAAACCCTTGTGCACCTCGCCGAGCACCTGGCTTGCCGGCAGCCGGCAATCGTCGAATTCAAGGATCGAGTTGGTGTAGCCGCGATGCGAGACATTGCGGTAGCCGTCGCGCACCGTGAAACCCTTGGTGCCCTTGTCGACGAAGAAGGCGGTGATCTTCTTGCGCTTGCCGCGCGGGGTCTCTTCCTCGCCGGAGGCCATGAAACAAATCGCGAAATCGGCGAGATCGGCGTGGCTGATGAAGTGCTTGGTGCCGTTGAGCACCCAGCCCGAGCCGTCCTGCACGGCGGTCGCCTTCATGCCGCGCAGGTCGGAACCTGCGCCGGGTTCGGTCATCGCCAGGCAGTCCCACTTCTCGCCGCGGATGCAGGGGAAGAGGTATTTCTCGCGCTGCTCCGGCGTGCCGGCGAGCAGGATGTTGGAGGGACGCGCCACGCAGGTCCAATGCAGCGCGTAATTGGCGCGGCCGAGCTCCTTCTCGTAGAGCAGCCAGCTCACCGTATCGAGCCCGGCGCCGCCGACATCGGCCGGCATGTTGGCAGCGTAGAGCCCCGCTTCGATCGCCTTCGCCTTCAATTCGTCGATCAGCTCGCGGCGCAGCACGCCGGTGCGCTCCACCTCGCGCTCATGCGGGTAGAGCTCGTTCTCGACGAAGGCGCGGGTCGTCTCGACGATAAGTTTCTGCTCTTCCGAAAGACCGAAATACATCGCCTCAGCCCTTCTTCTTGCCGCTCTTCTTCTTCGGCTTTTCGACCTTTACCGCCTTGGCCGGTTTCGCAGCCTTTGCCGGCTTCGCGGCCTTCTTCGCCGGCTTGGCCGCTTCGGCCTTGGCGGAACTCTTCTTCGCCGCGAGTTTGGCGAGCTGCCTGGTATAGTCCTTGTGCAGCGCGCCGGCGCCCCAGCCCTTGCCCTTGTTCTGCCTCGACAGCGCTTCCATGATCGCGACCAGATTGTCGTCGCGGATTTTCTCCAGCTCGCGGATCGAAAGCCCGTGCGCCTGCTCGTCCGACTGGGTGGCGATCAGGTCGACCAGCTCGTCGTTGAATTCCGGCACGTCCATCAGCTTGGTCCAGGGCCATTTCAGGCAAGGCCCGAACTGCGCCATGAAGTGACGCATGCCCGCCTCGCCGCCGGCAACGCGATAGACCTGGAACATGCCCATCTGCGCCCAGCGCAGGCCGAAGGAATAGCGCATGATGTCGTCGAGTTCCTCGACGGTGCAGATGCCGTCCTTGACCAGCCACAGTGCCTCGCGCCATGCGGCTTCGAGCAGGCGGTCGCCGACAAACGCCTCGATCTCCTTGCGCACCACCACCGGTTTCATGCCGATCGAGGCGTAGAGCTCCTTGGCGACCTCGATCGCCTCGGGGAAGGTCTGCTCGCCGCCGACGATCTCGACCAGCGGCAGAAGATAGACCGGGTTGAATGGATGGCCGACGACCAGCCGCTCCGGGTGCTTCTTCATCGCCACCTGCATGTCGGTCGGCTTGATGCCGGAGGTCGACGAGCCGACGATGGCATTGGCCGGCGCATGCTGGTCGATCTCGGCCAGCACCTTGTGCTTGAGGTCGAGCCGCTCCGGCACGCTTTCCTGGATGAAATCGGCGTCGGCCACCGCTTCGCCGATGGTCTTGGCGAAGGTGAGTTTGCCTTCCCTGGGGAGGCCGCCCGGCAGCATCTGCTTGTAGGCGCGGCGCGCGCCCTTCATCACTTCGCCCACCTTGCGTGACGCTTCCGGATCCGGATCGAAGATCGACACGTCGATGCCGTTCAAGAGCAGTCGCGCCACCCAGCCGGCGCCGATGACGCCGCCGCCGATGGCGGCCGCCTTGTTGATGATGCTCATGGGCAGGCTCCGGTTCTTGTCTTGGCTGTATCGGGATTAGTAAGGGCCACACGCTCGCCGGCGCGGATCACTGTCGGGTCGTAGGCCTTGCGGGCGAACACTTCGAGCACGAAGGGCCGGAAGAACTCGATCGGCAGCGTCTCATAGTCGGGGTCGAAGCTCGACTGGTCCCAGCGCTCGCAGAACTGGTCGCAATCGTCGAAATAGAGGTGTCCGGCGAAGTGGTCGCGGGCGTGGCGATTGCCGCCCAGATGATGCGCGTAATAGAGGCGCTGGAAATCGCCGTGCTTTTCCACCACCCAGGTGCATTGCTCGCGCACGAAGGGTTTTAGGATCGCAGCCGCATATTCGTCGTGGTTGTAGGGCGCATAGATGTCGCCGATGTCATGCAGCAGCGCTGAGACGATCCAGTCCGTGTCGGCGCCATCCTGCCAGGCGCGCGTCGCCGCCTGCAGCGAATTGCCGAGCCGGGTGATCTTGTAGCCCGACAGACCCTCGTCGAGCTGCACCAGCGCATCGAGCAGCCGGTCGCCGGTCTTGGCGGCATAGTCGATCTCATGGGCAGTCAGGAATTCGTAGTCTTCCTTGTCGCCGTCCTTCATCGCGGTGAATTTGACGGTGTCAGTCATCGCAAATTCCTGCCTTAAGCTGCAGCAGCTAGGGGCGCCCGCTTGGTGAGATTGAGCTTCTTGCGCACTTCCTCCGGCCCGAGGATCCGCGCGCCGAGATTGGTGACGATGCTCGCGGCGCGCTCGACGAGCTGCGCATTGGTCGCCAGCACGCCCTTGTCGAGCCACAGATTGTCTTCCAGTCCGACGCGGACATTGCCGCCGGCAAGCACCGCCGCCGCGGCATAGGCCATCTGGTTGCGGCCGATCGAGAAGGCCGACCAGTTCCAGGTCGAGGGCACATTGTTGACCATCGCCATGAAGGTGTTGAGGTCGTCCGGCGCGCCCCACGGCACGCCCATGCAGAGCTGCACCAGAGCGTCCGCGTTGAGCACTTTCTCCTCGACCAGTTGCTTGGCGAACCACAGATGTCCGGTGTCGAAGGCCTCGATCTCGGGCTTGACGCCCAGCGCCGTCATCATGCCGCCCATGGCGCGCAGCATGCCGGGCGTGTTGGTCATCACATAGTCGGCTTCGGCGAAGTTCATCGTGCCGCAATCCAGCGTGCAGATCTCCGGCAGGCACTGGCGCACATGCTCCATGCGGTTGGTGGCGCCGCCCATGTCCGTGCCTTTTTCGTTGAGCGGCAGCGGCGCCTCGGGCGAGCCGAACACCATGTCGCCGCCCATGCCCGCGGTGAGGTTCAGCACCACGTCGACATTGGCTTCGCGGATGCGCTCGGTCACTTCGCGATAGAGATGCACGTCGCGCCTAGGCTTGCCGGTCTCGGGATCGCGCACATGGCAGTGGACGATCGCGGCGCCCGCCTTGGCGGCGTCGATCGCCGAATCGGCGATCTGCTTGGGCGAGCGCGGCACATGCGGGCTGCGGTCCTGCGTGCCGCCGGAGCCGGTCACGGCACAGGTAATGAAGACCTCACGGTTCATCGCAAGCGGCATCGTCTATCCTCCCAGGGTCGATCGGCCATGCGTGCCGCCAAAGCGGAAGCCTGTTGGGCTGTGCACGGGATGGATACAGAATGACCGACTTGCCGGAAACTGTTTTGCGTTTTACGAAGCTCTCATGATCAAAAGCGAAAAGCCGCCCATCTTTCGGCCCGAGCGCGAGACGCTCAAGGTGACGTTCCTTGTGTTCTCGGGCTCGTCGATCATGTGCGTGGCCTCGGCCGTCGATCCGTTGCGCGCCGCAAACCGCATCTCGGGCGAGACGCTATTCGATTTCAAGCTGGTCTCGGTCACCGGCGAGGCGCCGGTCACCACTTGCGGCCTCCCCGTGGCCGTCAGCGGCCGCTTCGATGCCGCCGAGCCGACCGACATGCTGGTCGTCGTCGCCGGTTTCGGCACGCAGAACTACGCCACCTCGGCGCTGCTTGCCGGCCTGCGCCGCGCGGCACGCGCCGCGCGCGCCTGCGGCGGCGTCGAGGCCGGCACCTGGCTGGTGGCGCGCGCCGGGCTGCTCGAAGGCCGCAGCGCCACCACCCATTGGGAGGACATGGAGGATTTCTCCGCCGCATTCCCGGGCGTCGACGTGCGGCCGGACCGCTATGTCATCGACGGGCCGGTGTTCACCTCCGGCGGCGCCTCGCCGACCTTCGACCTGATGCTGCATCTGGTCCGCACCAGGCTCGGCATGGCCGCCGCGCTCGATGTGGCGAGCGTCTTCATCTACGATCAGGCGCGCGCCGCGACCGACGCGCAGCCGCTGGTCTCGCTCGGCCGGCTCGACGGCTACGATCCCAGGCTTGCCCAGGCGATCCGGCTGATGGAAGCGCATGTCGACCAGCCGCTCACCATTGACGCCGTGGCCAAGCGCGCCGGCGTCACGGCAAGAACGCTGGAAAGCATCTTTCGCAAATCGATCGGCGAGACGCCCGGCGCCTATTATCTGAGGCTGCGCCTCAGCGCCGCCCGTCGCCTGGTGGTCGACACGCGCATTGCCATGGCCGACATCGCCGGGCGTACCGGCTTTTCGTCCGCAGCCGCGTTTTCCAGGGCATTTTCAAGAGCTTTCGGCGAAGCGCCGGTCAGATTGCGGCGCGGCTGAATATCCACTCGGCTGCTGCCGCGAGATCGTCGACCAGCGCTGCGGGAGCCGGATCGAAGCGTGTTTCGTCGCCGGGACGATATTTGCCGGTGCGCACCAGAAGCGCCGCGCCCAGCCCGGCGCGCAGCGCGCCGGCGACATCGCCCTCGGCGTCGTCGCCGACCATGACCGCATCGGCCGCCGGGCAGTCCAGGTCCGCAAGCGCCGAGAGAAAGAAATCCGGCGACGGCTTGCCGAGCACCACGGGGCTTCGTCCGCTGGCGAATTCCAGCGCTGCGACGAAGGCGCCGGCGTCGAGGCTGAGCTGGCCGTCGGCATCCTTGAAGGTGCGATTGACGGCAAGCGCCACGAAATCGGCACCGGCGGCAAGCTCGCGGAATGCCCGGTTCAGGCTCGCATGGTCGAAGCC
>NZ_RZSA01000730.1:0-3534 GCF_003998075.1 Mesorhizobium sp. M2A.F.Ca.ET.037.01.1.1
CCTTGAAATAGCCGAACTCGGGCGGCCGCTGCTGCTTCTCGGTACCGAGATAGGAGCCGTCGCCATGCGTCGGGATGAACCAGAAGAAATCGAGCGGGCTGGCTGAAGCGGTCATGGCTGAACCCTGGGAGAAGGCAGGAGAAAATACGACGGCGCCGGGCGTTCGCCGCCCGGCGCCGTGGACGAAAATCAGTTGCCCGGCGCGGTCCAGACGGCGTCGGATATCCGCACCGCTTTCGGGATCAGCCCGAGCTTGAAGAAGCGGTCGGCGGTCGCCTGCTGGCCGGCGACGATCTCGGCGGTGATCGGATAAATGCCGAACTTGGTGCGATTGGCGGCGATCGTCTGCGCGTCGAGCGGCACGCCGGTCACCTCATGCAGCGCCTCGGCCACCTTGTCGCGGTTCTGGTCCGCCCACTTCGCCGCGTCGCCGAGCGCGGCGATCGTCGTCGAGACGAAATCCGGATGCGCCTTCGCGAAATCCTTGTTGGCGAGGAAATAGGTGTTGACCTGGAGCACGTCGATGGAGCGGGCAAGCACCCGCGGCTGGTAGCGCGTTTCAGCGATGGCGAAGAACGGATCCCACACCGCCCATGCATCGATCTGGTCGCTGGCGAAGGCGGCCGCCGCATCGGCGGGGCTGAGGTAGACGGGCGTGACTTGGTCGAAGGGGATGCCGGCTTTCTCCAGGGCGGCAACGACCAGATTGTGCGCGCTGGTGCCCTTGCCGACGCCGATGCGCTTGCCCTTGAGGTCGGCCAACGACTGGATCGGCGAGGCCGGCTTGACGAAGATCGCCTCGCCCTCGCCATTGGAGGGCAGCGCCGCCGCATAGACGATGTTGGCGCCGGCCGACTGGCCGAAGATCGGCGGCGCGTCGCCGGTCCAGCCGACATCGATGGCGCCGACATTCAAGGCTTCCACCAGCGGCGGGCCGGCAGTGAACTCGACCCACTTCACCGTCACGCCCTTGTCGGCCAGCGCCTTTTCGATGATCTGCTGCTGCCGGGCGATCACCGGCAGGCCGGTCTTCTGGTAGCCGATGTTGAACGCCTTGAGGTCCTGCGCGGCGGCGAAGGATGTCGTCCCAAAGGATGCGGCAAAGGCCGCCGCTGTAAGCAGGCCGACGCCGAATGCGCGTCTCGTCAGATTGAACATGACCCTCTCCTTCGTTGGTCCCGAACTGCCGGGCGATTGGAATAAGGTCAGGCTAGGTAAATCTATAAAGCTAGTAGAGAAACGATCTTGCGAGTTCGGCGGATTTCATGGAATTATTTTCTGCGCGTAACCCTGGGTGTCGTCATCCTAGTTGAGACCGCACAGGGATTTTGATCGGTCGGCCCTGTTTGCGTTGGCGGGCGGCATGCGTTGGAGATTGGCCGAAACCCCCATCGCGATCCATGCCGTTACCTTCGCCACGGCGTGCAACGGAGCAGAATTCTGCACCGTGGCGGCGCTTCCAAGTCACGGCATGGATTCTATGGTCTGCGCCGCGTCGCTTCGCTCCTTGCTCCGCCATAGAATGACGAGGTTGGGAGGGCGGCTTCAACCAATCGACGCGGCGCAGACATTAGGATGACGAAGTCGCCAGCGCTGGCGTCCCCCACTCGTCGCGCGGCGGCAGGCGATCGCGGTCGCCGGCAAGCAGCACCGGCGTCGGCGAATTCGGTTCGTCTGCCTGCTGTTTGTCGCTCGGCGGCAGACGCAACAGCCATGTGCCGACATGCGCAAACAGCACTGCGGTGGAATGGGTCATCGTCCTTCTCCTTCGCTTGAGCTCATTCCCGTCCCGCCCAGGGCACCAGCACCCGCTCGATCCGGCGGATGACGAATTCGAGCGCAAAAGCGATGATCGCGATCACCAGTATGCCCATCACCACCACGTCGGTGACCAGGAATTGCGCCGCCGACTGGATCATGAAGCCGAGCCCCCGCGTCGCCGCGACCAGCTCGGCTGCGACCAGCGTCGACCAACCGGCGCCGAGCGCGATGCGCAGGCCGGTGAGGATTGAAGGCAGGGCGCTGGGCAGGATCACGTGGCGGATGACCTGGGCGCGCGTGGCGCCGAGCGACCGCGCCGCGTCGACGCGCTCGCGCGAAACGCCGCGCACGCCGGCGGCGGTCGACAGCGCCACCGGCGCCAGCATGGCGATGGCGATCACCAGGATCTTCGACGGCTCGCCGATGCCGAACCAGATGATGATCAGCGGCAGATAGGCGAGCGGCGGAATCGGACGCAGGAATTCGAGCAGCGGGTCGAACACGCCGCGCCCGATCCGGCTGATGCCGATGGCGAGGCCGACCGGCACGCCGACGAGGATGGCCGCGATCAGCGCCGCAAACACACGCCAGAGCGACGCGAGGATGTGCTGGAGCAATGTGGCATCGACGAAACCGTCGCGGACAACGATGACGAACTTTGCCCAGACCGCGGCGGGCGAGGGCAGGAAAACCGGCGACACCAGCTGCAGCGAGGACGCCGCCGTCCAGGCAGCGAGCAGCACGAGGATGGTGATCGCGCTGACCAGCCTGGCCGATACGACCGTCCTTTTCGGTCGCGGCCGCGACCATGGCACGGAAAGCCCGTCGGTCTCGCCGGCCTTCGCGGCGGGCCTTTCGCTGTAAGTGCTCACGCTCATGCCGCCTCTCCTTCGAAGATCGAGTCGGTCAGATCCGCGCGGGCCGCGGCGAAGCCGGGATCGGCCTTGATCGCGCGGATCGGCTCGCCGGCGGCGTAGCGGCGGCCGAAATTCGTTTCGAAAGTCCGCACCACGTGCCCTGGACCGGGCGCCAACACGACGATGCGGGTCGCCAGCACCAGCGCCTCCTCGATGCCGTGCGTCACCATCAGCACGCCGACTTGGGCCGCTGCCCACAGGTCGAGCAGCGTCGTCTGCATGCGCTCACGCGTCAGCGCGTCGAGCGCGCCGAGCGGTTCGTCGAGCAGAAGGAATTCGGGTTCTGCGGCCAAGGCTCGGGCAAGGCCGACGCGCTGGCGCATGCCGCCGGAAAGCTCCCAGATCCGCTTGTCGCCGGCGTCGGCGAGCTTGACCAGCGACAGCAATTCGTCGGCGCGGCGTGCTCTGCTATCGGCCGGGACGCCGCGCAGCCTAAGCGCGAAGGCCACATTTTCCCGCGCCGTCAGCCAGGGGAACAGCGCATCGTTCTGGAACACCACGGCACGATCGGAGCCGGGCCCGGTGATCGGCCGGCCGTCCACCGTGGCCAGGCCGCCCGCGGGCTCGACCAGGCCGGCGGCGACGTTGAGCAGCGAAGTCTTGCCGCAGCCGGAACGGCCGACCAGCACGACGAAATCGCCCTTCGCAATGTCGAGCGAAACCCGCTCGACCGCCGGCACCAGTTGGCCGTCATAATGGACGCTGATCTTGTCGAGGGTGAGATGCGTCATGCGGGCCTCTGCTGGATCAGGTGTTGGATCCTGGGGCCTGCCCCAAAGCCGCGCCTCGTAAGCGGCTTCGGGACAGGCAAGCGCAAGGCCAGGGAAGGAGGCCGCGCTTCCGAACAATCCCCGGA
>NZ_RZSA01000731.1:0-3526 GCF_003998075.1 Mesorhizobium sp. M2A.F.Ca.ET.037.01.1.1
TCCAGGCGGTGGCGCCGGCCACGGCCAGCGCCACCGCCTGGAAGTGCGGCAAAGCGAGCGTGACGCGGCGCGCTCGGCCGATCCTGCCCAGCGCATCGTCGGTGAAGCCCGACATCGAGCCATCAATGGAGCGCAGCGCGTGCGGCAGCGCGCAAAAAAAGTCGAGCGGCACCTCCTCGCCCTCCGCGATGCCCGCCTGGCAGAGCGCGGCATTGTCCTTCGCGGCGATGATGGCGAAGGGCGAGCCGAACAGCGCCACGCTCGAGACCCATTCCGCCACCTCCAGCGGGCGCTCCAGTGCAAGGTCAATCCGATCCTCCTGCAGCAGCTTCGACACGTCGCCAATGGCGCTGTCGAGGAAGCGGAACGATACGCCGGGGGCCACCGCCGCGATGCGGGCGGCAAAGGGCGGCATCAGGAGCATGGAGAAGAAATCGGCACCCATAAGCGTGAAGGTCCGTTCCAGCCTCGCCGGATCGAAATCGGTTGCCGGCTGAAAGGCGCGCTCGATCTCGCGCAATGCCGCGCGCACCGGCTCAGCCAGGCTCTCGGCGCGCGGCGTCGGCACCATGTCGTTGCCGCGGCGCACGAAGAGCTGGTCGTTGAGCGCGTGGCGCAGGCGGTTGAGCGCCGCGCTGACAGCCGGCTGGCTAAGGCCGATCTGCTCGCCGGCGCGCGTCACGCTCTTCTCGCGCAGAAGCGCGTCGAGCACCCTCACCAGATTAAGGTCGAGCGCATTCAAATTCATCGCATCGATCCGCCCCATACGATCATTCGATTTCCGTCGGCCGCCCATCCCAGGTTAGGTCGCTGTCGAAGCCGTTTCGCCGGCGCGCAACAGAGAAAGAGCAATCATGACAATGATCAACACCAGCATCGCAGGCAAGGAACTCCTTTGGTTCAACAACACGCTTGTCGCCATCCAGGTCTGTTCGGCCGACGGCGAGGATGGGATCTGCGTTATCGAACACCGCCAGCCCTATGGCGATTCCGCGCCGCTGCACGTGCACCGCAACGAGGACGAGGTGTTTCATATCCTTGAAGGGCGGATACGCTTCGTCATCAACGGCCGTGAGCGGATCGCCGGCGCCGGCGAGACGGTGCTCGCGCCGAAAGGCCTGCCGCACACCTACAGGGTCGAGTCTCCGGAAGGGGCGCATACGCTCACAGTGACGCGCGGTCCGGATTTCGAGACGATGGTGCGCAAGGCAAGCCGCCCCGCTGAACGGCCCGACCTGCCGCCGGCGGCGACGCCGACGCCGCAGAAGATCGATATGCTGACCAGGCTGTGCGCCGAGAACGGCATCGACATTGTCGGGCCGCCGCTGGGGTGAGCCTTCCCTTCAACCGATTTGCATCTTGCTCGCCCGCAATCTCCGCTTGATGCCGTTTGTGCAACGCGATACGCCCTTGCCCAAATCGACAGGCCGGAGAGTTCCCGTGAGCGCTGAAAAGACCAGAACCGAAACCGATACGTTCGGCCCCATCGAGGTGGCGGCCGGCCGCTATTGGGGCGCGCAGGCGCAGCGCTCTCTGGGCAATTTCAAGATCGGCTGGGAGAAGCAGCCGGCCTCGATCGTGCGCGCGCTCGGCATCGTCAAGCGCGCCGCGGCCGAGGTAAACATGGAGATGAAGCGGCTCGATCCGGCGATCGGCAAGGCGATCCTGGAGGCCGCACAGGAAGTGATCGACGGCAAGCTCGACGAGCATTTCCCGCTGGTGGTGTGGCAGACCGGCTCGGGCACGCAGTCCAACATGAACGCCAACGAGGTGATCTCGAACCGGGCGATCGAGATGCTCGGCGGCGTCATGGGCTCGAAGAAGCCGGTGCACCCCAACGATCACGTCAACATGAGCCAGTCGTCCAACGACACCTATCCGACTGCCATGCACATCGCCTGCGCCGAGCGGGTCGTGCACCACCTGATCCCTGCCCTGCACCATCTGCACAAGGCGCTCGACGCCAAGGCGCGCGCCTTCAACCACATCATCAAGATCGGCCGCACGCACACGCAGGACGCCACGCCGCTGACCCTTGGCCAGGAATTTTCCGGCTATGCAGCGCAGGTCGCCTCCTCGATCAAGCGCATCGAGCAGACACTGCCCGGCCTGCAGGAACTGGCGCAAGGCGGCACCGCCGTCGGCACCGGCCTCAACGCGCCGGTCGGCTTCGCGGAAAAGGTGGCAGACCGCATCGCCGCCATCACCGGCATCGCCTTCGTGACCGCGCCGAACAAGTTCGAGGCGCTCGCGGCGCATGATTCCATGGTGTTCTCGCATGGCGCGATCAACGCGGCGGCCGCGGCTCTCTTCAAGATCGCCAACGACATCCGCCTGCTCGGCTCCGGCCCGCGCTCGGGCCTCGGCGAGCTGTCGCTGCCGGAAAACGAGCCGGGCTCGTCGATCATGCCAGGCAAGGTCAACCCGACCCAGTGCGAGGCGTTGACGCAGGTCTGCGTGCAGGTGTTCGGC
Organism: Mesorhizobium sp. M2A.F.Ca.ET.037.01.1.1; assembly: GCF_003998075.1. Lineage (NCBI taxonomy): Bacteria > Pseudomonadati > Pseudomonadota > Alphaproteobacteria > Hyphomicrobiales > Phyllobacteriaceae > Mesorhizobium > Mesorhizobium sp. M2A.F.Ca.ET.037.01.1.1. The sequence continues at coordinate 2,473 of NZ_RZSA01000731.1, forward strand.
AACAATGCGGCGCTCACCTTCGCCGGCAGCCAGGGCCATTTCGAGCTCAATGTCTACAACCCACTGATGGCCTACAACTTCCTGCAGTCGGTGCAGCTGCTCGCCGACGCCTCCGTCTCCTTTACCGACAATTGCGTTGTCGGCATCGAGGCTCGCGAGGACAATATCAAGGCCGCGCTGGAGCGCTCGCTGATGCTGGTGACGGCGCTTGCCCCCACCATCGGCTACGACAACGCCGCCAAGATCGCCAAGACCGCGCACAAGAACGGCACGACCTTGCGTGAGGAGGCCCTGGCGACGGGGCTGGTCAGCGAGGCTGACTATGATCGGCTGGTGCGCCCCGAGGACATGACGCATCCGGGGTAGTTTTCGCGACGCGGAGCGAGGCTGTTACAGGCTGCTGCGGCCTCGCGATGTCATTCCAGGGCGAAGTATCCCCGACCGCTTGCGGCTGCTTTGAGGTCACGGCATGGATCCTATGGGTCTGCGCGCGTCGCTTCGCTCCTTGCTCCGCTCGTGGATGAGGACGTGACGAGCGTCCCGGCAATCTCCGAAGCCAGCGCTCGCCAACTTCGGACCGAAGGTTCCGTTTTGCGGCAGCAGAATTTACCGGGATAGCCTAATCTCGCGACATGATTTTCGCACGCGGGCGCCAATTCCAAAAAACATATATCCTGTGAACAATGTGTCGCCGCATAGGTGGCTTTTTGTGAACAGTCTACATCGTTTATCTGACGGGTCATTCAACCCGTTCGGAGAACCGCCATGTCCATCAACTCTTCCGTCGCCGGCAACGGCACCGCATCCAACAGCTCCACCACGATCCTGCTCGGTCGCATACTGCTTTCCGTCATCTTCCTGCTTTCCGGCTTCGGCAAGCTCACCGCCATTTCTGGCACCGCCGGCTATTTCGGCGCTCTCGGCCTGCCGGTGCCGACCGTAACCGCCGTCCTGGTCGGCCTGATCGAACTGCTCGGCGGCCTTGCCGTCCTCATCGGCTTCCAGACCCGCATCGTCGCCTGGGTGCTCGCCATCTTCACGATCGCCACCGGGC
>NZ_RZSA01000732.1:0-3517 GCF_003998075.1 Mesorhizobium sp. M2A.F.Ca.ET.037.01.1.1
GCGTTGGGGTCAACGAATGGCAGGTTTGCCACGAGGCGCTGAAGCAGCGCGACTTCGACTGCTTCCTGCTGGCGGGCCGCTATACGCTGCTCGAACAGGAAGCCCTCGACGAGTTCCTGCCGCTTTGCGTCGAGCGCGGCGCGGCGGTGCTGGTCGGCGGGGGCTTCAATTCCGGCATCCTGGCCACGGGCGCCGTTCCCGGCGCCAAGTACAATTATTCACCGGCGCCAAAGCCCGTCATGGAGAAAGTGGCGAAGATCGAGGAGGTCTGCCGCGCGCATGGCGTGCCGCTGCCGGCCGCCGCCTTGCAGTTCGTGGTGGCGCATCCGGCCATCCCGTCCTTCTGCGCCGGCACTCGCACTGTCCAGCAACTCGAGCAGAACCTTGCCTGGTTCAGTTACCCGATCCCCGGCGAGTTCTGGCAAGACCTGAAGAAGAACGGGCTGTTGCGGGAAGACGCGCCGGTGCCGGCATGAGTGTCGACGTCCGAGGGAAATCGCTCACAGGCCTCGGGTTGAGCTACGAGGACGTGGAGATCGGCGACCATTTCGAAACGCCTTCCACAGAAGTGACCGCGGCCATCATAGAAGCGCTCGCGGAAATGACCGGTGACCGGTTCGAAATCCACATGAGCGACGAGGCGGCACATCGGCACGGCTTCCCGGCGCGTGTAGCGCATGGTCTGCTTGTGCTGTCCCTTGTCGATGGTCTGAAGAACAATGCCGTCGCCCGGTTCCGAGCCGTGGCCTCGCTCGGCTGGAGCTGGAGGTTTTCAGCCCCGGTGCTCGCCGGCGACATCATCAAAGCCGAGGTGACGGTCGCGGAAAAGCGGGCCACTCGCAATCCGGCCCGCGCGATTGTTCGTCTGCGGTTCGTCGTTTGCAATCAGTGGGGACGGACCGTACAGGAAGGCGAGAACGAGTTGATGATTTATCGACGTGACATGGCTTGAGAGAATTCGTTCCTACCTCCATAGAGGCAAAGCACGCGATCTGCTTTCAGGCAACGACGGAGCTTGACTCTACGACCGAGATGAGGCGCAAGGCTGACATTCCTTGCGCATGACTTTCGAATATCGCCTAAGATTGATGCTCACTCCGCCAGTCCCAAGATGATGACGGTTTCAATCTCCGATACGCTGCCTCCGCGTAGCGAACCCTGAGGCCCGATCACCGCGCCATCCGAGATACAGTGGCAAGGGACGCACAGGTTCTATTGGGGAACCGAACCTATCCATTTCTATTGGTAGCAACTGCGGCTGACCTTCCCTACGCATCTGAAAGCAAACGAGGATTTTTTTCACTAAGATTCCGCCTCTGGCACCATCGACTTAAGGTTGTGCGTATCTGCACCTAAACCTTTGTTTTTCAATGCGATTTTCTTTCGTTACTATCTTCAACAGCCTAACCGCAACATTCGGCTCCGTTAACCGGAACCGAACCGGCGCTTGAGGCGCGTGAGGTCGCGACGGCATTCCGGCCACGCCCACCTTGCCAATGAAAACACCTGACTCTTTCCGGCTGGCTGTTGCGCAGAAAGAGGCAACCAGTGGCTGCCCTTCGCGTTGGTCATCATATTCAGCCGGGAAGATTCGATGCCGCTCACCGCTTTTGCCTTGAATTGCACACTCAAGATTCCTCGGGACGATGACGAGTCCTCGACCGATCGAATGCTTGCTGAGTTGACCAACGCTTTGGCGGCACATGACGTCGGATGCGAAACGGCACGTGCGCTCGTCCACAACATCAAGCCCGGCGTGCTCTCCGACCTGGGCGAAGGCGACGACTGGCCGAAGCTGCGGGAAAAGATCCTGGCCGCCGACATCTTCATCCTTGGCCTGCCAATCTGGATGGGGCAGCCGTCGTCCGTTGCCAAGCGCGTGATGGAGCGGATGGACGCATTCCTGTCCGAGACCGACGACAGCGGACGCATGCCGGCGGCAGGCAAGGTCGCGTTGGTGGCGATCGTCGGCAATGAGGATGGCGCCCATCACTGCCATGCCGAGTGCTATCAGGCGCTCAACGATGTCGGCTTCACCGTTCCCGCCAATGGCGGCGTTTACTGGGTTGGAGAAGCGATGGGCGACGTCAACTTCGTCGATCTTCCCGGGACACCGGAGAAAGTCGTCAGCATGATCAAGATGGCGGCTTCCAATGCCGCTCATCTGGCCGGGCTCTTCAAGACCAAAAACTATGCCGGCGTGCCTGCCGGCGAGTGATATCGTACTCTTATCGCCCGGCCAGGACATCGGCATTTCCGCCGATGCCCGCACCGGCAAAGGAAGAATGGCGCTTGGACCGAAGGTGCGGGACAACGCCTATAGCGCCAACTGCCGGGAGCGTCGCCCATGTTGCCGCTAATGCCGACCAAGTCCGCGTGCCGAGGATCATCTTCGGGAGCTGGACGCACGGCTGAGCGCCTTGCCCGTCCGAAGGAGTAGCAGGACTGTTAGACGAGCAGTTGCTCGATCCTGATCGGCAGGTCGCGGATACGCTTGCCGGTGGCGTGGTAGACCGCGCTGGCGACGGCAGCGGCCGTGCCGACATTGCCGAGCTCGCCGAGGCCTTTCACGCCGGCGGGGTTGACCGCATGGTCGACCTCCGGCACCAGGATCACCTGCAGGTCCTTGATGTCGGCATTGACGGGCACAAGGTAGTCTTGCAGGTCGCGATTCACATAGCGCGCGTAGCGCCTGTCGACCTCGGTCGCCTCATGCAACGCCTGACTGATGCCCCAGATCATGCCGCCCATCAGCTGGCTGCGCGCCGTGCGGGTGTTCATGATGCGGCCGGCGGCAAAGGCGCCGACGATGCGCGGCACGCGGACTTCCCTGGTATAGCGGTTGATGCGGACTTCGACGAACTCGGCGCCGAAGGCGTATTTCACGGAATCCTCGTCCTGCTCGCCGCCATGGAACTCCGGCGTTCCGGCATAGAGCTTCTTCAGCGCCTCCGGCGTCGCGTTCTTGGGGGCGAACTCGGCATATTCCTCGATCGCGCCGACCTGCATGGCTTTCAGGACATCCCCGACCTTGGCCGACGCGCCGCTCTTCGCCACGATCTTGCCGCCGGCAAGCTCGAATTCCTCATTATGGGAGCTGGCCAGCGGACCGCCTTCCGCGGTCGCTGCGGCGTAGAGCTTGGTGCGGATAGCGTCGCAGGCCATGAGCACCGCCGAGCAAACACTTGCCGTGGAGATCGACCCGCCCGAGACCGGAGCCGGAGGCAGGCTGCTGTCGCCCATTTCGACGCTGATCCTATCGATGCTCACGCCGAGACGCTCCGACGCCATCTGGCCGGCCACCGTGCGAACGCCTGTGCCGATCTCGTGCGAACCGCATTGCAGCCGCACATCGCCGTCGACCGTCAGGCGCACGCGCGCCGCGCATGGCGCGACGGCAGTGGGGTAAATCGCCGTGGCGCAGCCCATGCCGACCAGCCAGTCGCCGTCGCGCATCGCGCCGACCTTCGGATCGCGGTCGGCCCAGCCAAAAGCTTCCGCCGCCTGGTCGTAGCAC
>NZ_RZSA01000733.1:0-3509 GCF_003998075.1 Mesorhizobium sp. M2A.F.Ca.ET.037.01.1.1
CTATTTACATCCGTCGCATTCGCTGCCACGCGGTAAGCTGGTACTGGAACGCCGGCCTCCGCGAGGAGCTCACGTTGAACGAATTTGTCGCAGCATCCTTCAATCGATTCGGGGGTCGGTCCCGGGAGACCGAAATGCCGGCAGAGCTTGCCAACTGTCGCATAGACCGCCTCCCTGGCGCTCGTAATGCCAGCAATGTCATAGCTCGCACGCAGTCGAGAACATTCGCGGATCAGCGCATCGAGATTATTTGTATCGACACGGATTGCCTCAATCCCTTCCGCCGCAAGATAGTCGTACTGAGCTGGATCAGCCGACAGGGTAATGGGATGAAGACCAAGACGCTGGGTCGCGAGCACGTATTGCAGACCAGTAGCGTGCGTGTTGCCTTCAACTAGGATGAGCGCTCTTCTTGCCGTTGGCATTTTGATTCTCCATTGACTGACTGTGCGACGGACTGAGCGAAATCGGCATCAGCTTTTTCAGCCGTGCCTGACCTCAGACTTTGCGGTGAAGGTAACATCGTCAGCGATCTGCGGTTGCAAAGATTTTGTGAATTTGTTGTAAGCGGCGGTTCGATCCATCGATTTTGCGTCTTGAGGCGGCGCGCTGGATTTCCGGAGGTTCTTTCGGTTTCGGAATGAGACAGCAGGAATGGCTTCGTACCTCTGTGCAGAGCTTTCTAGCTAGTGCCCGTCCACAAACGCCAAACTGTTGATTTCTTGAGTGAATCGTAGCTTTGCGCAAGCAAGGCCCGGCCGGTTTCAGGTATGTTGGATCATGCTACTGATTCCAAAATCCTGCCACCGCCGGAGCCGACAATGCGCCAAGAACGCACCGTCCAACCCAGATCCTATGAAGAGTGTATAGCGACCTGCGCTGTGGTAAAGTGAGGTCACCAAAAACATCTCACACTGGAGGCAAGGGTCGTGGTCGAGTAGCTCAGCCATTCGGCTTTCGCCCTCACAGATCCGGGCGGGCGGATTTCCCGCACCAAATGTGCTCGAGCACATTTTGCAGAGCGTTTTTAGCTTGGCGTCGCGCAGAAAGGCGGGTGGCGAGAGCGCGCTGAGGTGGATCGCGCCGGTGAGCTAAAAACGTGTTGGACTAAGCCGCCGGCACGGGTGGCCGCTATGGGCGTTCAATCGAGGCGGTGCCCATGAACAGGCGTCGTGTGGTTTGGGGATGCCGTCGCGGAGGCCGCGATTGCAAGGGTCGCGTGCGCCGAAGCGGCACGGATATGGGTTGCGGCAAAGTGAGGGCCGGCGTCGCGCCTGTCGGCAGAGGCAGCCGGGGGTGACTGCGCGCACCTTCGTGGGACCGGCTCGGTTGTCGGGCCGAACGGCTCGTGCGATGCGGTGACGGCGAAAGCGGAGCGGTTCCTTCATGATGTATCCCAGTATGGCGGGGGTCCAGTGGCGCCGTCGAAGATTTCGACGATGATCATCTGGCCTTGACGACAGGACGGGCATTGCCTGAGGCAATGACCGGTGAGATCCTCGTAGCGGTCGCGGTAGTCCCTTTCGGATTAGCCAGTCTAGGGGTGCACTTCATCACTGTCCGGAATCATTGGAATACGCAGCGAGCCAGTCTTAGTCCCTAGCGGTGCGGCAGAGCCACCCTGGTGTTTTGACGTTCGACGTTCCCACTCGTGTTCGATTGACGACGCCGATGTGCGGAACGATACACCACCGCGCTTGTATTCCGCCGGCGCGAAGCCGAAGCCATTGGGTTTACTGCTTCCTCGCAAGGCCATCTTCATGGCACAGCAATTGCGAAGGAAAGGTGAAGGCGCTCGAATTACCCCTCGTAAACAGAGACGTCAGCAATTCCACGCAACAGGGGCAAACATCGAAGGAGTAGATTCATGCGGGTAGCCGTAGTGTGTAACATAGACAATGACCATGCGGGCGTTATCAACCGATTCGGTCGATCTTGTCCTGGAAGTGAAAATCGCGAGTGCTGCGAGGAGATGGTCGCGGCGCTGCAGGAAGGCGGCCATGATACGCTGCTATGTGAAGGCGATAAGGGATTGCTTACGACGCTTGAGCGGTTCATGCCCCCCGATTTGCAAGCCCGCCCTTCGGGAATTGTCTTCAACTATGCCAGGGGAATTCAGGGCGAATCCCGTTACACTCACCTTCCTGCCGTGCTTGAGATGGCCGGTGTGCCGTACACTGGATCAAGCCCGCTTGGGCATGCGATTGCTGATGATAAGGTCTTCACCAAGCAAATCATACGTGCCAGCGGCGTGCCGACGCCGAACTTTCGCGTAATGCGTCAGGGCACCGAGAGTATAGGCGACCTAAGGTTCCCAGTGGTAGTGAAACCGCGCCGCGAAGGTTGCAGCTACGGATTGCAATTGGTCCACAACCCTGCTCAGTTACGGCAGGCCGTCGAAGCAATCGTCACACACTATGAGCAGGATGCGCTCGTGGAAGAATACATCGATGGGCGAGAAATCACCGTCGCGCTGTTGGGAAATGCAGAACTCGAAGTGTTGCCTCTGGTAGAGCAGGACTTCGGCGATGCCAAAACTCCTCTTTACACTTGGGAGGCGAAGCACATCGGGGTCGGGAGCCCCGTTAAAGTTTGCCCGGCGCAACTCGACAGCAAGCTTGCGACGATGCTGCGGGAAATCTCGGCTGCAACCTTCCGCGCGTGCCTGTGCCGCGACTTAGCCCGCGTCGACCTCCGGATCGACCGCTCCGGCCAGCCCTTTGTCCTGGAGATAAATGCAAATCCGGACCTCTCAAAGGGCGCGTCATTTCCCGTGTCGGCGAAAACCGCCGGACACAGCTTCTCAAGTTTGATCAATCGAATTCTTGATCTTGCACACACGCGATATTTCGGATCCGGTATCCCCAAACCGACCCCCCTTGGTAAGAGTCCTCTCTGATTGGGGGTATGAGATCAAGCTCCGCCTACTTTCTTTCCGGACGATGTCGGTCCGTGGGTCACTTGCTGCTCTTCGTGGGTCGGCGCAACGCCGCCATGCGACGTTGTGGTCGTCTTGTCTTATGACCTAACCCGTCTTATTCATGACGCACCTGGGTCTTTTCCGCTGAGCGTCGGACAGGTGGCGGCTCGTGTCTTTTTCACCGCGGATGTGTCTGGACTTGTGAACGTGCTGGAGGGTGGAAGTTGTGTGGTTCGGCGGGGCCTGCTGCCCCGGCGGTCACGGTCCTGCGCGTAGCAGATTGCTGGCGATCGCCCGGAACAGACTTGCCTCGGGACAGGCGGCGGCGAAGGCCAGGCGGATGCGCGAGACGGTTTCGATAACGCGGGCGCCGAGCTTGAGCAGCCTGAGCCGCAGCGTAGCGAACTCGGCGTTGCGCAGATGATGGGTCGTGGGCACCGCCTCGACGCAGGGTGAGCATCAACCAGTAGCCGCGCAGCACAGGCTTGCGCTCGAGCGCGCGGCGGTGCGGATGTTGTTGGCGCTCTCGTCGACGAGCCGCTGCAGAACCTTGTTGCCGGGTAGGCCGAAGAGGTAGTCGATCGCATTG
>NZ_RZSA01000734.1:0-3503 GCF_003998075.1 Mesorhizobium sp. M2A.F.Ca.ET.037.01.1.1
CGGCACCTTCGGCGAGCTGATGGGCCTGCCGGAAGTGGCGCGTCACGCGCAGGCGGTCGCCTCGGAGATCGAAAGCCGGCTCGGCGCCCTGTCGTCGATCGTTAGTGGGCGCTGAAAATCCACGACGGTGCAGGCAAGCGAATTGGTATTTCCGTCCGGGCAGGGCTGTCAAAACGGAAAATCCTGCTTTGTATATAGACTCAGTAGACTAATAATTGACGACGAAATCCGCCATGTCCGGATCAATCGTTGGGACAGGTCAAACCGGGAGACTTCCATGCCGCAGAATGATCGCGATGCAGTCAAATTCGCTTATTGGGTGCCGAACGTCTCGGGTGGCCTTGTCATCTCGAACATCGAGCAGAGGACCAATCATTCGGCCGAGTACAACCGCAAGCTGGCGCAGATCGCCGAGCAGGCGGGCTTCGATTATGCGCTCAGCCAGATCCGCTTCACGGCAGGCTACGGCGCCGACGAGCAGCATGAGTCGGTATCGTTCAGCCACGACCTGCTCGCGGCCACCAAGACGCTGAAGGTGATCGCCGCGATCCTGCCCGGGCCGTGGAACCCGGCGCTGGCGGCAAAGCAGCTCGCCACCATCAGCTATCTCACCAATGGCCGGGTCGCCATCAATCTCGTCTCCGGCTGGTTCCGCGGCGAATTCCACGCCATCGGCGAGCATTGGCTCGACCATGACGAGCGTTACCGGCGGTCGGAAGAATTCATCCGCGCGCTGCGCGGCATCTGGACCGAGGACAGCTTCACCTTCCGCGGCGACTTCTACCGTTTCAACCAGTATTCGCTGAAGCCGAAGCCGCCGCAGCCGCTGCCGGAGATCTTCCAGGGAGGTTCGTCGCGCGCGGCCCGCGACATGGCCTCGCGTGTCTCGGACTGGTATTTCACCAATGGCAACACGCCCGCCGAGATCGCCAAGCAGGTCGACGACATCCAGGCAAAGGCCAAAGCCAACAACCACTCGGTCAAGGTCGGCGTCAACGCTTTCGCCATCGTGCGCGAGACCGAGGAAGAGGCAAAGGCGGTGCTGGCCGAGATCATCGCCAAGGCCAATCCGGAGGCTGTCAGTGCCTTTGGCCACGAGGTCAAGAATGCCGGCAAGGCCTCGCCGGAAGGCGAGGGCAACTGGGCGAAGTCGTCCTTCGACGATCTGGTGCAATACAATGACGGTTTCCGCTCGAACCTGATCGGCACACCGAAACAGGTGGCGGAGCGTATCGTCGATCTGAAGCGCGCCGGCGCCGATCTCATCCTGCTCGGCTTCCTGCATTTCCAGGAAGAGGTCGAGTATTTCGGCAAGCACGTCATTCCGCTCGTGCGCGAGCTGGAAAACGCGGAAGCCGCGGCGGCGCTCGCCGCCGAATAACAACGCCAGCCGCCGGCCGGAACTCGTCCGGCCAGCCGACGATCATGAACCGCACGCCCGATCGGGCGCGCGGCAGGGACCGTGCGTGCCTTCGCTACAGTTGGGGACGATGGAATGCCGATATCAAACCATGCCTTCGGGGCGGTCGAGGCTTCGGTCTATGCGCCGGAGATCTTCGCGCAAGGGCTGCCGCCCGCTCAGCGGCAGGCTCACGGCGACAGGTCTCGACAGGCTGCGGCGGAAGACGCCGCGCCGCTTCTCGCTCTCGAGGGCATAGGCCTGTCTTTCGGCGGCGTGGTGGCGCTGGCGGATGTGGATCTGTCGGTTCGGTCCGGCGAGATACGCGCCATCATCGGCCCGAACGGCGCCGGCAAGAGCTCGCTGATCAATGTCATCAGCGGCGTCTACCGGCCTGATCGCGGCCATGTCCGTCTCGATGGCGCGCGCTATGCCCAGGTCCCGACGCACCGGCTGGCACATCTCGGCGTCGCCCGCACCTTTCAGAACCTCGCTCTGTTCAAGGGGCTCAGCGTCCTCGACAATGTCGCGTCCGGCCTTGCCTACAGGACAAGGTCCAACTTCGCCGGACAGATCCTCGGCATCGGCCGCGCACGCCGCGAGCAGCAGGAGCAGCGCGGGCGCGCCGATCAGGTTCTCGAATTCCTGCACCTGACCGATGTTCGCGACCGGCTGGCCGGCACGCTGCCTTATGGCCTGCAGAAGCGTGCCGAGCTTGCCCGGGCGCTGGTCGCCGAACCGCGGCTGCTTTTGCTCGACGAACCCATGGCCGGCATGACGGCGGGCGAGAAGAGCGAGATGGCGGCCTATGTGCGCGCCGCGCGCGACCGCTTCGCCACCACCGTCGTGCTGATCGAGCACGATGTCGGCGTCGTCATGGGCCTGTCGGACCGCATCGCCGTGCTCGATTACGGGCGCAAGATCGCTGACGGCACGCCGGATGAGGTCAGGAATGATCAGCGCGTCATCGACGCCTATCTGGGCGTCGCGTCCGACAATGAGGACGGGGCAGGGATATGATCGGCGACTTCGACTACCAGTTCTTCCTCGAAGTGCTGACCGGCGGTCTGCTCTCCGGCGTCATGTACTCGCTGGTCGCGATCGGCTTCGTGCTGATCTACAAGACGTCCGGCGTGCTCAACTTCGCGCAAGGCGCGCTGCTCCTGTTCGCGGCGCTGACCTTCGTCAGTCTCGTCGAGCGCGGCGTGCCGTTCGCGCTGGCCTTGGCCGTCACCTTCGCCATCATGGTGGCGCTCGGCATCGGCATCGAGCGCACAGTGCTGAGGCCGCTCACCAATAAGCCGCCCATCACCCTGTTCATGGCGACGCTCGGCCTTTCCTACATCATCGAAGGCGCCGCCCAGCTCATCTGGGGCACGCAGGTGCACGGCCTCGAGCTCGGCATCGAGGACGTGCCGCTGGAAGTCGGCGGCGTGCTGATCAGCCAGTTCGACATCTTCGCCGCCGCGGTGGCCGCGGTCATGGTGCTCTTGTTGTCGCTGTTCTTCCGCTACACCCGCATCGGCTTGAGCTTCCGCGCCGTCGCCGACGACCAGTTCGCGGCTCTAGCCGTCGGGCTACGGCTGCCGCTGATTTGGGCGAGCGTATGGGCCGCGGCAGGTCTCGTCGCGCTGGTGGCCGGACTGCTCTGGGGCGCGCGTCTCGGCGTCCAGTTCTCGCTGTCGCTGGTGGTGCTCAAGGCGCTGCCGGTGCTGGTGCTGGGTGGCTTCGATTCCATCCTCGGCGCGATTGTCGGCGGGCTTTTGATCGGCGCCAGCGAGAAACTCGCCGAGGTCTATATCGGCGACTATTTCGGCGGCGGCATAGAAAGCTGGTTCGCCTATGTCGTGGCGCTCGTCTTCCTGCTCATCCGCCCATCAGGCCTGTTCGGCCAGAAGCTTGTCGAAAGGGTCTGACGATGAGCGCCGTCGCCACGCAATTGTCTCCGGTCGCCGCCCTGCCGAAATGGCTGGCGCCGCTGCTCCTCATCGCCTTCGCCTATGTCGTCGTCCCGCTGATCGGCAGTTCGTATTTGTTCGAGGCGATCCTGCTGCCTTTCCTGGCGCTCAGCCTGGCGGGCCTGGGACTGAACATCCTCACCGGC
>NZ_RZSA01000735.1:0-3488 GCF_003998075.1 Mesorhizobium sp. M2A.F.Ca.ET.037.01.1.1
TCGCACGAACTCGACCTGGTGCTGTCGCCCGCTGATGCCGACGATGAGGAGACCACCTACCGCCGCATCGTCGCCAACCGGCAGGTCGACGCCGTCTACATCTCCTCGCCGCGTCCGGCCGACCGGCGGCTGGCCCTGGTCAATACGCTGGGCATACCCTTCATTGCCCATGGCCGCAGCGAAGGTTTGGATTTCGATTATCCCTATCTCGACATCGACAATGAGGGCGCCTTCCACGAAGCGGCGCGGCTGCTGCTTCAGCTCGGCCACAAGCGCCTGGCGCTGATCAACGGCAATGAGCGCGAGACCTTCGCCATCCACCGCGAGCGCGGCATGCGCCGGGCGCTTGTCGCGAGCGGGATGACGCTCGGCGAGCGTCTCATCCGCTCGGTGACCATGACCGAGGAAAACGGTTATCGCGCCGCCCGCCGCCTGCTTGAGGACAGTGAGCCGCCGACGGCGATCGTCTGCTCCAGTCTGATCATGGCGCTGGGCGTCGTGCGCGCCGTGCGCGATCTTGGCCTGACGATACCGGGCGACCTGTCGCTGATCGCCCATGACGACGTCTTCCCATGGCTGCGGCCGGAAAATTTCCCGGTGCCTTTGTCGACGACGCGCTCCTCGATCCGCCTTGCCGGCGCGCGCGTCGCCGAGCGGCTGGCGGCGCGCATATCGGGACTGGAAGAGGGCGCGCGCGGCGAGGTGTGGCCGGTGGATCTGGTGGTGCGGGGATCGGTGGCAGGGGCGCCGGTCTAGGGCAGGATCCAACAGCCTAGCCAGCCGCCGCCTTTCGGGCTGTTTTTACCTCGTGGGACAACGATCCGCCTTCGCCTGCTCCTGATCTTGGACGGCAACAACCGGTAAGCCTGGACCGTCAACCGATCCTTCAGGGTGCGCCATTTGCCCACATTCCCGTTCACCGAAGCGGATCCAATCCAGTACCCTGGGCCGCCGCCGAAGACTTCGGAAGTGATGATCGTCGGTGGCGGTGTCATCGGCGTAACGACGGCGCTTTTCCTTGCCGCCCGCAACATTCCGGTGACGCTGCTGGAAAAGGGCCGCGTCGCTGCCGAGCAGTCCTCGCGAAATTGGGGCTGGATCAGAAAGCAGGGACGGGACGCGGACGAACTGCCGATCGTTATCGAGGCTATCCGCCTGTGGCGGCAACTGGCCGACGAAAGCGGCGAGGACATCGGGCTCACCCAGACAGGCGTGACCTATCTGGCCAACACCGAAAAGGACATGGCCGGCTTCGAAGCGTTCATGAAGATCGCCGCGATCCATGGGCTCGACACACGTCTCCTGGATGCGGACGAAACCGCGAAGCTCATCACCGGCATGTCGCGCAGATTCAAGGGCGCGATGACGACGCCCTCCGACATGCGCGCGGAACCCTGGCTGGCGGTGCCGGCGCTGGCCCGGCTTGCCGCGCGAAAAGGCGCCAGGATCGTCGAGAATTGCGCGGCGCGCACCCTCGACATCGAGGCCGGCAGGATCAGGGGCGTGTGGACCGAGGCGGGATATATCGAGACCTCCACCGTGCTGGTCGCGGGCGGCGCCTGGTCGTCCCTGTTCCTGGCGCGGCACGGCGTGTCCATCCCCCAGCTCAGCGTCCGGGTAACCGTAGCCGCGACCGAGCCCTTGCCCGAGATCTATGCAGGCGCGGCCGCCGACGACCACATCGCTTTCCGGCGCAGACAGGACGGCGGATACACGCTCGCCGGCGGCGGCAGCCATTTGCTTTACCTCGGGCCTGACGCATTTCGGCATGCCACCAAATATATCCCCGCCCTCAGGAACGATCCGTTCGGAGCGCGCTATTTCCCGTTCGCGCCGTCAGGCTACCCGGACGGCTGGTCGACGCCGCGCGATTGGGCGCCGGATGAAGAGAGTCCCTTCGAGAGAATGCGGGTGCTCAACCCGGCCCCCGAACCGGCCCGGCTGCGCGCGACAGAGCGCAATTTCAAACAGCTTTTTCCCCAGTTCGAGAAAGCGCGCTTGAAGGTCGGCTGGGGCGGCATGATCGACGCCATGCCCGATGTCGTCCCTGTCGTCGATCGGGTCCAGGCGATCGGCGGTCTCTTCGTGGCGACCGGAATGAGCGGCCACGGCTTCGGCATCGGGCCCGGCATGGGCCGCGTCGTCTCCGACATGATCCAGGGAAACGACACCGGCCACGACCTCAGCCGCTTCCGGCTGCCGCGCTTCTATGACGGAAGCCCGGTACGGTTGGGTCCGGCTCTGTAAGCGCATGTGGCCGAGGATCAATCCTTGGCAGCCTCCGCCGCCTTATTTCAAGCAGGCCGTAGCCGTCGCAGGTTGTCCCTGATGACGTCTTCCCGGGGCCGCGGCTGGAGAATTCCAGGTGCCGCTGTCCGCCTCGTGCTCCGGCTCGCCGGCGCGCGGCGTGTCGCCAAGGGTGTCTGGCGGCGCGCATCTGGTGGTGCGAGGGTCAGTGGCTGGGGGCGCCGGCCCGGGAATCCAAGCCGGCGCGGAGGCGCTGGCGGATACCTCAGGCGACTGCTTCGGCCGGCGCGTCGAAGCGGTCGGCCTTGCCACCCGTGAAGCCCTGCCTGGTCTCGGGATCATTGAGCACCGTGTAGGGGAAGATCGGTCGCGTCGCGCTCACCTCATCAAGGCGTGCAATTTGCTCCGGCGACAACGTTACTTTTGCCGCAGCCAGGTTGTTTTCGAGCTGAGCCAGCGTGCGTGGTCCGATGATCGGGAGCGAGCCCTTGGCCGCAACCCAGGCGATGGCGATTTCACTGGGCGTGACTCCGGCGTCCTTCGCAACCGCGATCAGGGTGTCGAGGATGGCAGTACGCTGCGCGGAATCTTCGGCTTGGAATACCCTGCCGCCGAAACCCTCCGCGCGGCCTTTCTCGCCTTTGCGGTACTTTCCGGTCAACATGCCGCCGCCAAGCGGTGACCAGGCCACGATGCCGAGGCCGAGCGCTTGCCCTGCAGGCAGGAGTTCCAGTTCGGTCGTTCGCTCGACGAGGCTGTGCTCCACCTGAAGACCTGCAATAGGGGCGGCTCCGCGCAATTCCGCAATGGTGACGGCCCTCGCCGCCCGCCAGGCGGGAAAGTCGGAAAGACCCGCATAAAGGATCTTGCCGGCCTGGACTAGATCGTCAAAGCCGCGCACGACTTCTTCGACCGGGGTGACTCCGTCCGACATGTGAGCCCAATAGAGATCGATGCGATCGGTTTTGAGCCGCCTGAGGCTCGCCTCGACCGATGAGACCATGGCCTTGCGGCTATTGCCCGTGACCAGAATACCGGCCGCGGGGTCCGTCCGCATGGTGAATTTGGTGGCCAACACGAAATCGTCGCGCCGCCCAGCCAGCAGATCGCCCAGGATTTCCTCGGATTGACCGAACTGATAGCCGTTGGCCGTATCGATGAAGTTGCCGCCGGCGTCCGCATAGGCGTCGAAGATGCGACGGGCCTCCTCGGGCTCAGCGCCATGTCCCCAGCCTGTCCCG
>NZ_RZSA01000736.1:0-3484 GCF_003998075.1 Mesorhizobium sp. M2A.F.Ca.ET.037.01.1.1
GACACGAACCGCGTGATCGAGGTCTGGAACAAGATCGACCTGCTCGACGAGGGCAATCGCGAGCGGCTGCTTGCGGAGGGAGCGAGCGGCAAGTCACCGCCGATCGCCATTTCGGCGGTGACCGGCGAGGGACTGGACACGCTGAAAGCGCTGATCGAGACGCGGGTGTCGGGCGAGCTGGAGACGATGACGGTGACGTTGAGCCCGGCCCAGCTCGGCCAGGTCGACTGGCTGTACCGCAACGGCGACATCGTTTCGCGCACCGACAATGAGGACGGCAGCGTCACTCTCTCGCTCACGGCCACGCATAGCGCCCGGCAGGAGATCGAGAGCCGGCTGCATCGCAAGAACGATAGCTAACCGGCTGATTACTTGGCGCTTTTGGCCTGCTGCCAGAGCGCTTCCATCTCGTCGAGCGTCGCCTTCTCCAGCGAACCGCCCGAAGCCGCCACGGCCTGCTCGACATAGTGGAAGCGGGAGCGGAACTTTTCATTGGTGCCGCTGAGCGCCGCTTCCGAATCGAGCTTGAGATGGCGGCCAAGATTGACGATGGCAAACAACATGTCGCCGAACTCGTCCTTGATCGGCGCGGCATCCCCCGTGGTGAGCGCTTCGCGCAATTCGCCGATTTCCTCCTCGATCTTGTCGAGGATGGGGGCTGCCTCGCTCCAATCGAAGCCGACGCGCGCTGCTTTCTCCTGCAGCTTGAGCGCGCGTGTCAGGGCAGGGAGCGCCACCGGAACGCTGTCGAGAAAACCCTTGCCGTGATCCTCCGGATCGAGCCCGCGCGCGATGCGGGCACTGCGCTTTTCAGCCTTCTCCTCAGCCTTGATCTTCTCCCACATGCCCTTGGCCATGCCGGCGCTGCGCGCCTTCTCATCGCCGAAGACGTGCGGATGGCGGCGGATCATCTTGGTGGTGATGGCCTCGACCACATCGCCGAAAGCGAACTCGCCGATCTCCTCGGCCATCTGCGCGTGGTAGACGACCTGCAGCAATAGGTCGCCCAGTTCCTCGCGCAGGTCGTCGAAATCGCCGCGCGCGATCGCGTCGGCCACTTCATAGGCTTCCTCGATCGTGTAGGGCGCGATGGTCGAAAAGTTCTGCTCGATATCCCACGGGCAGCCGGTCTTCGGCGCGCGCAACGCCGCCATGATCTCGATCAGCCGGGAAATGTCTTTCGAGGGCTTCATGGCCTCAAGCTAGCGCGCGGCCCGCAAGTCGGCCATCCCGGCGGCTCGCCGGCGTGACTTGTCCACAGCTGTCGCGGCCTTCAGTCGAGCACTGAGACAATCGCCTTGGCGAGATCGTCCATGCCGTCCTCCGGCAGGCCGGCGACGTTGATGCGGCTGTCGCCGACCATGTAGACGGCGTGATCGGTGCGCAGGCGCTCCACCTGTGCTTCCGTCAGCCCAAGCCTGGAAAACATGCCGCGATGGCTGGCGACGAAATCGAAGCGATCCGAGTTGGACTGCCGGCGCAATGCTTCGGCAAAAGCGACGCGCAACCTCAGCATCCGCAGCCGCATCTCCTCGAGCTCCGTCTCCCAGTCCTTCCTCAGGCCGGCGTCTTCCAGCACCATGCGCACCGCCGCGGCGCCATGATCCGGCGGCATCGAATAAAGCGCCCGCGCCGCCGCCAGCACCTGGCTCATCGCCACATCGGCCTGCGCGCCGTCTTTGGCCATGATCATCGCAGCACCCACGCGGTCGCGATAGACGGCGAAATTCTTCGAGCAGCTCGAAGCGACAACCATCTCCGGCACCTTGTCGGCCAAGAGCCGCAGACCCGCGGCATCGGCGTCCAGGCCCTCGCCAAATCCCTGATAGGCGATGTCGACGAAAGGCAGCAGGCCGCGCTCCAGGAGAACGTCCGCGACCTTCGCCCACTGCGCGGCGTCGAGATTGGCGCCGGTCGGGTTGTGGCAGCAGCCATGCAGCAGCACGACGTCGCCGCTGTTGGCCGTCCTGAGCGTTGCCAGCATCTCGTCGAAGCGCACAGCGCCGGAGGCGGCATCGAAATAGGGATAGTTGCGAACCTCAAGGCCGGCGGCCCGCATCACGGGCGGATGGTTCGGCCAGGTCGGGTCGGAAAGCCACACCGTCGCGCCGGGACGCGTGCGCTGCAGCAGCTCTGCCACCAGCCTGAGCGCGCCGGATCCGCCCGGCGCCTGAGCCGCGCGTATGCGCGAATGATCGGCCTTTTCGCCGAAGGCGAGCTTGATCATGGCGGCGTTGAAGCCGGTGTCGCCGGCAAGGCCGAGGTAGGTCTTGGTGTCCTGGCTCGCCAGCAGCCTCTTCTCGGCCTCGCGCACGGCGCGCATTACCGGCGTCCTGCCCTCGATGTCCTTGTAGACGCCGACGCCGAGGTCGACTTTGCCCGGACGTGGATCGCTGCGGTAGAGGCCGATCAGGGCAAGGATCTTGTCGGCGGGTGCGGGCTGCAGGGTCTCGAACATCGAAAAGGACTCCAATGGCGGCGGAGTGATACGCAAATAGCCCCCGCCGCGCCAGCGGTTTCCTCAGCGCGCCGGCGATGCATAAAGAAAATGCCGGGCAGGGGGATTAAATCCCCTACAGGCTTCGTAAACAGGGCATGAAACGGTCTATGGCACGCTTCGAAATTGTCGGGCAGTTGGGATCGCTGCGGCGCTATGCGCGCTCGCTGACGCGCGACAGCACCGATGCTGAGGATCTCGTCCATGACGCGCTGGTGCGCGCCTATGAGCGGCGCGCGACCTTTCGCTCCGACGGCAATCTGCGCGCCTGGCTCTTGGCGATCGTGCACAACGTCTTCATCGACCGCATGCGCTCGCGCCGCTCCGAGACGGCGCGCATCGAACAAGCCGGCCTCGTCACCGACCAGAGCGTGCCGGCCTCGCAGGACCATTCCGTGCGCCTGTCGCAGGTCCGGGAAGCGTTTCTTTCGCTCCCCGAGGAACAGCGCTCCGCGCTCCATCTCGTCGCCATCGAGGGGCTTTCCTATCAGCAGGCCGCCGAAGTCATCGGCGTGCCGCTCGGAACCTTGATGTCGCGCATCGGCCGCGCGCGCGCCGCGCTGCGCGAGATGGAGGAGGGCGCGCCGCAGAAAGCCAGGCCGCATCTCAGGATCGTGGGAGACGATCAATGACCGTCATTGTCGACCCCGTAACCGATGCCGATCTCGACGCCTATGTAGACGACCAGCTGGATGTCGCCCGCCGCATCGAGGTCGAGGCGCACCTCGCCGCGCGCCCGGAAGCGGCGGCGCGCGTGATGTCGGACCTGAGGACGCGTGACGAACTGCGCGTCGCGCTTGCCGGCCCCGTCGGCACGGCGCGTCCGGCCACGACCGAAGCGGCGCGGCGGCTGGAAAGAGCCCTTGCCAGGGGGCGGATGCTTATCGTGCTGCAGCGCGCCGCCGCCGCGGCCGTGCTGGTCGCGGCGGGTTGGCTTGCCCACGGCATTTTCGGGCCCATCGCGGTGACCCAGGGGGGCGCCTCGAC
>NZ_RZSA01000737.1:0-3466 GCF_003998075.1 Mesorhizobium sp. M2A.F.Ca.ET.037.01.1.1
GCAGGGCCATGGCGAGCAGCGTGCCGATCACGGTCGGCATCAGCTTCCAGTCGGCCAGCCTGCCGCCGATGACGTTGCCGATGGTCATGCCGGCGCCGAAGAGCAGCAGCACCCAGGTCACGGTCGCCGTCGACAGGCCGGAGACGTCGGTCAGATACGGCTTGATGTAGGTGAAGACGGCGAACAGGCTGGCGGAGGCGAGCGAGGCGATCAGCATCGCCAGCCAGACCTGCAGCTTTCCGAGCACGCGCAATTCGCCGACCAGCCCGCCGCCGCTGGGTTCGGCGACGTTGGACGGCACCAGCCAGGCGATGGCCGCGACCGAGACGAGGCCGATGCCGACAACGGCGAGGAAAGTGGCGCGCCAGCCGAAGGCTTCACCCAGCGCCGTGCCGGCGGGAACGCCCAGGATATTCGACAGCGTCAGGCCGGCAAACATCAGCGCGATGGCGCTCGCCCGCTTGTTGCGCGGCACGAGGCTCGCCGCAACGACGGAGCCGATGCCGAAAAAGGCGCCGTGGCCGAAGGCGGTGAAGACCCTCGCGGCCATCAACAGCCAGTAGTTCGGGGCGATGGCGCAGAAGAGATTGCCGATGACGAAGAGGGCAGCGAGGCCGACAAGCACGGGCTTGCGCGGCAGGCGCGCCGTTGCCATGGCCACGATCGGCGCACCGAAGACGACGCCGAGCGCATAGCCGGTGACCAGAAGGCCAGCCGAAGGGATCGAGACGCCAAGGTCGGCCGCGACCTCCGGCAACAGGCCCATGATGACGAATTCGGTGGTGCCGATGCAGAAGGAGGCAATGGCAAGCGCCAGGATCGGCAGCGGCATGGGGTGTCCGGTCTGAATCGGTTCAAGATCGAGACTGACTTTGAACCTGGCCGGCGCACAAGCGTCATTGTTGCAACGCAGCAATGCAGAAAGAGGAGAGCGAGGTCGCGACGAACAACCTAGGTGAGCGGTTTAAGCTCCTGGGCGATCGTCGGCAGCAGTTCCGAGACGTTGGGGTGGATGTGCATGGCGCGCGCCAGCGTCGAGATCGGGGCCTTGGCGTACATGAGGTCGAGCACGCAATGGATCGCCTCGTCGCCGCCTGGCCCGAGCACGGTGCAGCCGAGGATCTCGCCGGTGTCGGCATCGGCGAGGATCTTCATGAAGCCTTGCGTCTCGCCCTTCTCGACCGCGCGGCCGACACGCGTCATCGGCCGCTGGCCGACCAGCGCGCGGCGGCCGGATTTCTTCACCGCGGCTTCCGTCATGCCGCAGCGCCCAAGCGGCGGATCAATGTAAAGCGCATAGGCCTCGATGCGGTCGGTGACCTTGCGCGGATCGTTGTCGAGCAGGTTGGCCGCGACGATCTCGAAGTCGTTGTAGGAGGTGTGGGTGAAGGCGCCCTTGCCGTTGCAGTCGCCCATCGCCCAGATGCCGGGCACGCTGGTGCGCAACAGGTCGTCGACGACGATGAAGCCGCGCTGGTCGACCTCGACGCCGGCTTTTTCGAGGCCAAGATCGTCGGTGTTGGGGACGCGGCCGAGCGCCAGCAGCACATGCGAGCCGACCGCCGGCGGCTGGCCGGCGGAGAAAGTCACGGCGACCTCGTTGCCTTTCCTGGCGAACGCGATGTCGCCGGCGCCAACATGGACGGTGATGCCTTCATTTTCGAGAATGGCCTGGATGGCGGCGGACGTGTCCTCGTCCTCGCGGCCGGTCAGCCTCGGCGCCTTCTCGATCACCGTGACCTCGGAGCCGAAGCGGCGGAACATCTGCGCGAATTCGAGCGAGATATAGCTGCCGCCGACGACGATCAGATGGCTGGGCAGGACATCGAGATCCATCATCGAGGAATTGGTGAGATAGGGGATGTCGTGGACGCCGGGCAGGTCGGGCACGGAGGCGCGGCCGCCGGTGTTGAGGAAGATCTTTGGCGCGGTCAGCAGCTCGTCGCCGACACGCACGGTGTCGGCGGATTCAAAGCGCGCGTGGCCGCGATAGAGCGTGCACTTCTCCATGCCCGCGATCCAGGTCTCGAGCCCCGTGCGGGACGCGCCCGAAACCTTGTCCTTGCGCGCCTTGATGGCCTTGTAGTCGACGGCGACGGGACCGGAAACCGTCACGCCATAATCGGCGGCGCGGCGGGCGAGGTGCGCGGCATAGGCGCTCGCCACCATCGTCTTGGTCGGGATGCAGCCAGTGTTGACGCAGGTGCCGCCGATGAGCTTGCGCTCGATCAGCGCCACGCTCATGCCGGCCGCGTTGAGCCGGCCGGCGAGCGGCGTGCCGGCCTGGCCGGCGCCGATGACGATGGCGTCGAAGGCTTTGGCGCTCATGCGACGGCAGCCACGATCAGCAGCCCGCCGACGATCGCAATGGCGTCCTCGATGAAGGCTGCGGGCGGATCCTTGCCGAAGGCGGCGGCCAACCGGCCACGCACCTCGGCTCCGCCCAGCGTGCCGATCACCGCGCCGATGGCGCCGGCGATAAGACCGCCGATGGTGGCGCCGCCGGTCGCGCCGAGCACTGCGCCGGTGAAGGCGCCCAGGACGATACGGGCGCCGAATTGCTGCGGCACCTTCCGGCTCGGCGTCGACGGCAACTGGTCGGTGACCAATTCGACGATCGCCAGGATGGTGAAGATGCCGACGGCAATCCAGTGGCCCATGAAACTCGCCCAGGTGCCGGCGACCGGCAGCCAGCCGAGATAAGAACCCCAGGCGACGGCGGCCGGCGCTGTCATGGCGCGCAGGCCGGCAACGACACCTATCAGCAGTGCAAGCAGGTAAAGCATGATCGACCCCCTCAAAATCGGAACCTCGCACGGTTCCATGAAGGCAGGCTAGCATAGGCTGGGCGTTTGGCCACGGGCTTTTGTCCGACAATCGGTTGTGCAAACGAAATCGGGAGATGTCGCCATGTCGGCAAGCGAGCGCATGAAGATGGCGGCGGGCGAATGGTACACCTGCATAGACGATGAGCTCGAGGCGCAGCGCTTCGCCGCGCGCGATGCGGTGTTCGAGCACAATAGCCTGCCGCCCCGGCATCGTGGCAATATAGGGCCTGCTTTGCGGGCGCTGCTTGGTGGCGCGGGCGAAGGGGCTCGCATCGAGGCGCCGTTCCATTGCGCCTATGGCTTCAATGTGTTTCTCTGCGACGGCGTCTTCCTCAATTCCGGCTGCATCATCCTCGACACCGCGCCGGTGCGCATCGGCAAGGGCACGCTGCTCGGCCCAAATGTGCAGATCTACTGCGCCGAGCATCATCGCGAGGCCACTGGACGGCTGGCCGGGCTGGAGATCGCAAAACCGGTGACGATCGGCGACAACGCCTGGGTCGGCGGCAGCGCGGTGATCCTCGCCGGCGTCAGCATAGGCGAGGGCGCCATCGTCGGCGCCGGCGCGGTGGTGACTCGCGACGTGGCGGCCAACACGACCGTGGTCGGCAACCCGGCGCGGGTTGTCACGCCGCGCT
>NZ_RZSA01000738.1:0-3462 GCF_003998075.1 Mesorhizobium sp. M2A.F.Ca.ET.037.01.1.1
CCTTGGGCGTTTCCTCCCTAGACTTCGACCGTGTCGTGAAAACGATGCGGTCTTTTTTTCGAGCAATTCCAGGAAAAGCGTGACGCGGTTTTCCATCCGGAATTGCGTTTATCAAGAACTCGGGCGCGCCGTCATTCGGCCGCGAGCGGCAAATCGACGAAATGATGATCGGGCATCGACATCAGATCGGCCGAGAAGCGGGTCAGGTCGCAAGCCAAGGCATCGAAGCCGGCCGACTTCTGGAACGTCCGCTCGTCCATGTAAAGCCCGCGATTGACCTCGATTTGCAGCGCATGCAGATGCCGCGCCGGTCGGCCGTAATGCTCGGTGATGAAGCCGCCGGCATAGGGCTTGTTGTGCGCGACCGTGTAGCCCATGCCGACAAGCAGGCTGATCGCCATCTCAGTGAGCGCCGGCGAGGCCGAGATGCCGAACCGGTCGCCGATGATGAAGTCGGGCCGAACGCCATTGTCGCCGACGCGGATCGAGGCCGGCATCGAATGGCAGTCGATAAGCACGGCATAGCCGAACCTGGCATGCGTCCTGGTCAAAAGCCGCTTCAGCGTCTCGTGGTAAGGTTTGTACACCGCTTCGATGCGCGCGACGGCCTCGGACAAAGGCAGCCGGCCGGGATAGATGTCGAGCCCCTCGCCGACCAGTTTCGGCACGGTGCCCAGCCCGCCGGCGACACGCGCCGAACGGATATTGCAGAAGGACGGCACCGGCTCCGCGAACATGCGCGGATCGAGTTCCCAAGGCTCGCGGTTGACGTCGAGATAAGCGCGCGGAAAGTTCGCCGCCAGCAGCGGCGCGCCGAGCGGCACGGCGCCGCCGAACAGCTCCTCGACATAGCAGTCCTCCGACCGGCGGATGGCGTTGCGGTCGAGCCGCGCCATGGCCAGGAACCGCTCCGGATAGTGGCGGCCGCTATGCGGCGAGTTGAACAGGAAAGGGACGCGCTGCTCGGCGCCCGATCGGATTTCGAAGGGTGGAACGACCGAAAAATCCTCGGCTGCCGTCTTCAATTTTTATGAACCAGGATGAAGCACTGCGTCATGACGCAAAACTTGCCACCTTGCGTGCGGCATGTCCAGCATTTCAGGCGGCAAAACCGCGCCGCGAACCACATCTGGCATGCCCTTCATTCACTTGATGTTTACCGGCTCCATCTCATATACAGGATGGTTAACGGCCTAGCCCGGCGGCAGGCTTGGGGCGGGTGATTCGGACGGGACATGATGGCACGCATTCTGCTGGCGGAAGACGATGACGATATGCGCCGCTTCCTCGTCAAGGCGCTGGAACGCGCCGGCTACCAGGTAAGCGATTTCGACAATGGCGCCAGCGCCTATGAGCGGCTGCGCGAGGAGCCTTTCTCGCTGCTGCTGACCGACATCGTCATGCCGGAGATGGACGGCATCGAGCTTGCCCGCCGCGCCACCGAGATCGATCCCGACCTCAAGGTGATGTTCATCACCGGCTTCGCTGCCGTCGCGCTCAATCCCGATTCCAAGGCCCCCAAGGACGCCAAGGTGCTGTCGAAGCCCTTCCACCTGCGCGATCTCGTTAACGAGGTCGAGAAGATGCTGCAGGCCGCCTGAGCCGCCTCCAGCCCGGATCGGGCCCTGCATCGGCAGGCGCTTCGCCGATGCGACAAACGGAAGCCGTCTTTCCACATTCCCGCTATTGACGTGCCGGATCAAAAGTGGTGTATGCGCGGCGTCGGATGGGCGTGTAGCTCAGCGGGAGAGCACTGCATTGACATTGCAGGGGTCACAAGTTCAATCCTTGTCACGCCCACCATCCTTTCAATAACTTAGCCGTCTCCGCCACTTTCTGGCACAGGAACCCCGTTTTTCGTTGCGTCCGACGCTCACGGTGTCGGAAGCAATCTCTCGGGACGCATCCACCAGCGCCACTGTTGCCGCTGTGTTACAGCGCACCCCTGAAACCCGTGCTATCAACCCATGGATGCAATGGCGGACCGGAGCGATAGGCGGGTTATGAGGACGGCTCTACTCACATCGGCAATGCTTGTTGGGTTTTGTTCGTCAGCCTTTGCCGCCGACGCATTGTCAGTCGAGCCCTCGTCCTACAATTGGACAGGCGCGTATATTGGCGCAGTGGCCGGGGTCAATTTTCTCAAGGGTGATGTGAGGATTCCCAATGATGATCCCAGCGGATATGATGGCGACAGCACATCGGCATCGATTGGCGGCCAAGTAGGCTACCAGTACCAGTTCGACAACAATTTCGTTGTTGGAGCGGAGGCCCGTCTGGTTGCCGTGTTCAACAAGAAGACCGTGCCGACGATCGACAGTGAAACATTCGAGACCGCTGCCGATTGGCAGGGCGATATCGTCGCCAAGGCCGGATACGCGATGGGCAATTTTCTCCCCTATGTTAAGGGCGGCGTGGCCTTCCTGCACCTGCACGATACCGGATATAGCGTTCTCGGTTTTGGAGATACGAAGTTTGACCGGACTTATACCGGCTGGACGATCGGTGTTGGCGCAGATTACGCGCTCAATGACAAATGGGTTGTCGGCCTTGATTACGCCTACGCGCATTTCTCGGATCATAATTTCGAAGACGACAGCGTGTTGGTTGGCCCAACATTCGTCAAGCCTAGCACCCATACGGTTTCGCTGAGCCTGAACTACCGCTTTTGACCTCACGTGAATCGTTGCGGGCCGCCCATCGGTCGGCATGGCTTTTTTGCCTCAGTGGGAAAAATTCTCTCGCCTGAGCAGCCCGTCGGCCCATCCGCTTTTCTACCCCAGATCCCCTTCGAACATCACCAGCGTACGATTCGACGCCTTCAGCGCGAAGCGCATGGCTTCCTCATAGGCCGGGTCGGCGTAGCAGGCCTTGGCAATGTCCAGCGACGGAAATTCCACAAGCACCATGCGCTTGGCGTCACGCGCCTCGACGAGCAGCGGCGGCTGCTTTGTCGTGTTGGTGCGTGCCTGGTATTTTTCGCCGATCGGCTTCCAGAGCCGGGCATATTCGGCCTGCGCTTCCTGGTCCGAAATCTCGGTTCCGACGATGAGCCAGTATCCCTTCACGCCGACGCGCCCCCTTGCCGATTGCGGTCCTACACCATGAACTCGCCGCCGTTGACGTGCAACAAATGTCCGGTGACGAACTTGCCCATGTCCGATGCGAGATAGAGGCAGGCATTGGCGACGTCCTCGGCGGTCCCCAACGTCCTGAGCGGCACCGTGGCTCTCACATGCTCGTAGGTCTTCTCAAGATCGGGATACCACGCCGCGTTTCGGTCGGTGTCCAGCCATCCAGGCGCGATGCTGTTGGCGGTCACCCCGTCCGGCCCACATTCCAGAGCCACGGCCTTCGCCAGGCCGTGCATGCCGTGCTTCGCGGCGACCACATGCGCCCTGTTTGCCAGCGGGAAAAGGGCGTCCGTGCCCGCCATGTAAAGCAGGCGGCCATACTTCCTCC
>NZ_RZSA01000739.1:0-3454 GCF_003998075.1 Mesorhizobium sp. M2A.F.Ca.ET.037.01.1.1
TGTCGATATTGGTCGTCGACGACGAGCCGCCGATCCGCAAATTGCTGCGCGTCGGCTTGGGCAGCCAGGGCTATACGGTCTCCGAGGCGCCGAACACCAAGGCGGCGATCGAGTTCTTGCAGACCGAACGGCCGGACCTGATCCTACTCGATCTCGGCCTGCCCGGCATGACCGGCCTGGAGCTGCTCGGCAAATGGCGCGGCGAGGGTCTCGACATTCCGGTCGTGATCCTGTCCAGCCGCACCGACGAGGCCGGCATCGTCTCGGCGCTCGAGCTTGGCGCCGACGACTATGTGACCAAGCCTTTCGGCATGAACGAGCTGGTCGCGCGCATCCGCGTGGCGCTGCGCCACAAGTTCCAGCAGCAGGGCGAGAAGCCGGTGTTCCACACCGGCGATCTTTCGGTCGACCTGGTGAAGCGCATCGTCAGGGTCGAGGGCAAGGAAGTGAAGCTGTCGCCCAAGGAATACGCCATCCTGCGCATGCTCGTGCAATATGCCGGCAAGGTGCTGACGCACCAGTTCCTGATGAAGCAGATCTGGAACGACTCGACCGACGTGCAATATCTGAGGGTCTACGTCCGCCAGCTGCGGCAGAAAATCGAGAAGACCCCGGACCAGCCGCGCTACATCATTACCGAGACGGGCGTCGGATATCGTTTGCGCGAAGTGGACGGAAACGAATAAGGTGACCGGCTTTCGCCAATCGCCTCAAAATGAATACCCTCGTTGTGGATCAATCCGCCGACAGATCCGCCGTCCGCGCCAGCGCGCTTCCAAAACCGTTGAGCGAGATGGTGAAGGAGATCGGCTGCATGGTGTCCGCGGCGATAGCGTTGATCTTGAGCGTGGTGGCGTTCTGCAGCAGCGGCGTGGTGTCGGCGTCGAATGTCACCGGAACCAGGCAACCCACCGCCTGGCAGGTGCTGAACTGCAGCGTGCCGTCGAGCTTCTTGTCGTCGATTTCGAGCGCGACGCCGTTGGCCAGCGCAAGTCCGAAAGGCAGCGCCAGCGTGCCCGCGGCGTCCTTACCCGTCTTGGTCGTCAATTCGATCGCCAGCAGCCTCTGGCCGCTCTGCTTGTTGAACTGCTGATGCGACAGGCTGCAGACCTTGTTGGTGCCGGTGACCTGGCAGTTCACCGTCCAGTCGCCATGCGTTTCCGAAAGCGCCGACGCGCCACCCGGCAGTTGCGGCTTGGCCGCCGCGCCGGCGGGCTGGGCGGCCACCTTGTCGCCCTTGTTCTGCGCGGCGAATGCCGGCGGACCGACGATGCCCGCGACGGCCAGCATCGCTATGGCAAACTTATACCTGATTTTCATCGAATCCCTCTTTGCCAACCGGCCAGTCGCGTGGACGGGCGGAGCCGCTGTTAGAGCCGCCAGCCGCCGCCGCCGTCAAGTGCAATGCTGAGGCACGGGCCGGATCTCCTTTGGCATGACAATCGATCAGCTGACCATGGCGCCGCCGGTCGAACACCCTATATTAGGCAGAGGTTCTGTTTTTCATGCGGACAAGGAAGCCATGTCGTCCCGCCGCCTATCGACGTTTCTGATTTCAGCTGTCCTGGCGGCCACCGGCTTGCTGGGCATGGCTTCCGGCGTATCGGCCCAGGTCGTCATCCCGACGAATCGCAACGCATTGGTGCAGCAGAACCAGCTGCAACAGTTGCAGAACCAATTGCAGCGGCAGCAATACCAGCAGCAGCAGCAGATCTATCGTGAGCTCGACCGGCCGACAGCGCGCCAGCCTCAGCCCAACGTGCCGGTATATGATCAGACATGTCGCATGGAAGCGGTCGGCAACACGATTTCGCGGGTTTGCCGCTGACATTTTGTTTTTTTAGTTTATTAGCCGACTTAGTTACCGGCAAAATACCGGATTGCAAGGGCGGTGGTTTTAGAGCAATTCCAGGAAAAGTGTGACACGGTTTTCCGTCAGGAATTGCGTAAAAACAGAAAGATAGAGCGGTTCGCCGTTTCCACAAAACGGTGAGACGCTCTAGGGTTTGCAGGGGGACAGGTTTTTGCCGCGTGGTAGCTTGCGGCGGGACGCTGCTCCTACCGGAATTTGGGATGGCAACAACCAAGAAGAAAGCAGTTCGCCGAGCCAAGAAAGGGCAACGGATCCGCCAGGTGGCGGCGATTCCGTTTCGGTTGCGGGAAGACGGTGGCCTCGAAGTGCTGCTGGTCACCTCACGCACCACGCGGCGCTTCATCGTGCCCAAGGGTTGGCCGATGAAAGGCAAGAGCGGACGCAGGGCGGCAACGATCGAAGCCCAGGAAGAGGCCGGTGTTCTCGGCAAGTCGCTGAAGCAGCCTGCCGGTACCTATTCCTATTGGAAACGCATGACCGAGGGCTTCATTCGGGTGGACGTTTCGGTCTATCTCCTCCAAGTCACGGAGGAACTTGCCGATTGGCGGGAGGCCGCGAACCGGCAACGCGCATGGCTGCCGCCGGCAGACGCTGCCCTGCTCATCGACGAGCCTGAGCTTTCGACGCTGCTCCGGGATCTGACCATTCCAGCGCCCGATCCGGCTTAAACCGTCCTATTCGGTGTCGGGAAAAGGCCGTACCGGCATGCCGGTATAGGCCCACAGCCATTCCCGGGGCAGCGGCCCCTTGTTGCGGTCGCCTTGTTGCGACTGTTCCCATGCATGCGCCAGAATGCCGACCGACCGCGACAAAACGAACAGGCCGCGCGTCAGCGCCGGGGGGAACCCGAGCTCGCCATAGATGACGGCCGTCGTGCCGTCGATGTTGAGCGGGATCGTCTTGCCCTTGCGCGCGGCGACTTCCGCCTCGATTGCCCCGGCAATGTCGGCAAAACGCCCACTGACCACGCCGCGCGCGGCGAATTCCCGCGTCAGCTCGATGAGGCGGGGCGCGCGCGGATCGACCGGGTGGAAGCGGTGGCCAAGCCCCGGCACATAGCCTTTCTCCTCGGCGAAGAAACGATCGAGCCGCGCCTTCACTGCCTGGGCAAGAGGCGTGCCGCCATCCATCGCCGCGGCGATATCGCCATAGAAGGAAAGCGCCTGCTCGCCGGCGCCCCCATGCACGTCGCCAAGCACGTTGATGGCCGACGCCATCGCGTTGTTGATGCCGACGCCGCAAGTGGCGGCCATGCGGGCGATCGCGATCGACGGGGCCTGCGGACCGTGGTCGACGGCCGCGCCCAGCGCAATGCCGAGCAGTGCCGCCTGCTCTTCGCTTGGCAATTCGCCGCGCAGCATCAGCCAGATCATCGCCGGGAAGCTGACGCGGCCGATCAGATCCTGGATCTCGTAGCCGCGCAGCCGGATGACGCCCGGCCGCATCTCGATGATGGACGTTTGCCACCATTCCTCCGCGCGCCCGCGGCCGGTCTTTTTATCTTCGCTCATGCCTGCGCCCTCGACGTACCGCGCCCGGGCGCGGTACGTCGAGGGCGCAGGCATGAGCGAAGATAAAAAG
>NZ_RZSA01000073.1:0-11999 GCF_003998075.1 Mesorhizobium sp. M2A.F.Ca.ET.037.01.1.1
GGCGATGTTGGTGCTGCCCGATATGTCGAGCTGCGGCGGCACGCCGGCATCGCCGGGATCCCGCCAATAGGTCTTCCAGCCCGGCTTCAGCGCGATGTCGAGCACGCCGCGGATCTTGCCGGCCTCGTCGGGCTTGCCGGTGGTCACCAGCCGGACCTTGCCGCCCTCCGAATTGTACCAGATCGAGGAAGAGGCCTCGGCCGGGAGGCCCGTAGCCCATCCGAAAACGATCCCGAGAACCAATATCTTCATGTATCGCATGGCGGTGATTTGACCGTCCGTTCTTGGCCGCGCAATGGCCTCGTCGCTCCTCCGGTATCATATTTGCGTGACATCGGGGACTGACACCATCTTTTCGGCGCAGCCGAAACGCGTTACGCTCAACCCATGGACTTGCTGCGCCACAAGAAGGCGGCCGCCGGACGCGGCTTCCTAGACGACCAGTTCCTGATTGCCATGCCCGGCATGAAGGACGACCGTTTCGCGCGCTCCGTCATCTATATCTGCGCCCACAGCGACGAGGGCGCGATGGGGCTGATCATCAACCAGACGCAGCAGATGCTGTTTCCGGATCTGCTGGTGCAGCTCGGCATCATGAACGAGCAGGAAGCGATCCGACTGCCGGCGCATACGCGCGATTTCGTCGTGCGCAATGGCGGGCCGGTCGACCGCAGCCGCGGCTTCGTGCTTCACTCCGGCGACTATCGCGTGGAATCCTCGCTCAACGTTTCCGACGATATCTGTTTGACCGCGACCGTCGACATCCTGCGCGCCATCTCCACTGGGCGCGGCCCCCGACATGCGCTGATGGCGCTCGGATATGCCGGCTGGGGCGCCGGCCAGCTCGAAACCGAGATCGCCGAGAATGGCTGGCTCACCTGTCCGGCGACGCAGGAGCTTCTGTTCGATGCCGATATCGAGCGCAAATACGACCGTATCCTGGCCTCGATCGGAATCGACCTCGCCCATCTGAGCGCCGCCGCCGGGCACGCGTGACGCTCGCGACGTCGGTCGGAACCGTTTGCATCGGATCATCGCAAACCTTCGAGGTTGGCCGAGCCGCCCGTTGTGGTCGTCATCCTAGGGCGGAGCAAGGAGGAAGCGACGCGCGCAGACCCTAGGATCCATGCCGTTACGCCGACCGTAGAGTGCAGCGATGCAGAATTCTGATACGTTTTCAACGCTTTAACGTCACGGAATGGATCCTCGGGTCAAGCCCGAGGATGACGATGTGATGGATGTCACGGCCAGTCGCAGAGGGCCTTGCTACTCCACCGGAACGGCAGGCCGCATCACGGTGCCCAATTAAGCCTGGGTCAGCGGATACTGTTCCCTCAGCGTCTTCAGCACCTGGTCGCCGGGCATCGGCGCGCCGAACATGAAGCTCTGGACATATTCGCAGCCCATCTGGCGCAGTTCCAGCGCGTCGCTTTCGTCCGAGATGCCTTCGGCCACGACCGACAGCCCCAGCTCATGCGCCATGTTGACCATGGATTTGAGCAGCACGGCGCGCTTGGGCGTCGCGTCGTCAACAAAACTCTTGTCGATCTTGATCGTATCGAAGGGGAAGCGCGTCAGGTAGGAGAGCGAGGAATAGCCGGTGCCGAAATCGTCGAGCGACAGTCCGATGCCGAGCTGCTTCAGCTTAGTCAGCACATGCGCGGTCTGCTCGGGATTGTCCATCACCAGGGATTCGGTGAGTTCGAGCCGGAAGCAGCGCGGCTTCAGATTGGCCCGCGCGATGACAGAGCGGACATCGCTCACCAGGTCGCGGCGGATGAGCTGGCGGCTCGACAGGTTGACCGAAACCGACAGCGGCGCGTCGCCGATCTGCTTCTGCCAGCCCGCGAGGTCCTCGGCCGCCTGCTGCATGGCGAACAGGCCGAGCTGCACGATCAGCCCGCAATTCTCGGCCACCGGGATGAAATCCCCCGGCGGGATCATGCCGCGGCGCGGGTGGTCCCACCGCAGCAGCGCCTCAAAGCCGGCGACGCTGCCGTCCTCCAGCCGCACGATCGGCTGGTAGGCAAGCGTGAACTCGCGCCGCTCGATGGCGCGGCGAAGGTCGGATTCGAACTGCAGGCGATCGGTGCCGACGGTGCGGAAGGCAGGCCGGAACGGCTCGATCCTGTCGCCGCCGAAACGCTTGGCCTGGTGCATGGCAAGCTCGGCGTCCTTGACCATGTCCTCGGCGGAAGTCTGCGCCGTCGTCCAGGTGATCAGGCCGATCGAGGCGGTGAGCACGATCTCGCGCTTGGCGAAGGTGATCGGGTTGTTGATCGCGTGCTTGATGGCGTCGGCCATGGCCGCGATGCGGGCAGGGTCCTGCTCGGAAAGCAGCATCAGCGCGAACTGGTCACCGGCAAAGCGCGACAGCGAATCCTTCGGCTTCAACAGCCGGTGCAGCCGGCGCGCGACGGTGAGCAGAATGGTGTCGCCGGCGGAAATGCCAAGGCCGTCATTGACCTGCTTGAAGCGGTCGATGTCGATGATGAAGACCGTCGGGCGCACCTTGTCCTCGGTGCGGGCGATCGAGATGATCGCCTCCAGCCGGTTCATGAACAATTCGCGGTTCGGCAGGCCGGTGAGGTTGTCGTGCACGGCGTCGTGCAGCAGCCTTTCCTCGGATTTCTTCTGCTCGGTGACGTCGACCATGGTGCCGACGCAGCGGATCACTTCGCCGTCGGAGCCGATCACCGGGCGCGCGCGCAGCGAGAACCAGTGGTAGTGGCCGTCGGCGCCGCGCAGGCGGAAATTCTGCGCCACCTTGCCGCGGCGGTGCTCCAGCACCACGTCGAGCGTGGTGCGGAATGTGTCGCGGTCGTCGGCGTGCAGCACCGGCAGCCAGTTGCGGGCGGCACCCCCAAGGCTGTTCGGCGCTAGGCCGAGCTGCAGGCTGATGTCCGGCTTGGTCACCACGCGGTCGCGCAGCACGTCCCAGTCCCAGACGATGTCGCCCGAGCCGGCCACCGCCAACGCCTGGCGTTCGAGATCGGAGAACAGGCCCTGGTGCAGCGCGCCGCCGGCAAAGGCGTGCTGCATGACGGTGAAGCCGATCAAAAGGATGATCAGGATCAGCCCGCCGCCCAGCGCCGGCTGAGCGATGTCGTTGTCCAGCATGCCGGTGGTGGCCATCCACGACCCGCATAGCCAGAGCAGCACCATCACCCAGCTCGGCACAAGCATGATCGCTCGGTCGTAGCCGCGGATGCCGAGGAAGATGATCAGGCCAATGCCGGTGAGCGCGGTGGCGGCGAAGGAGATGCGGGCGATGCCGGCGGCGACCGCGGGATCGACGATGGCGACGCCCGCGATCAAGAGCAGCCCAAGGATCCAGACCAGCGCTCCGTAACTGAAATGGCCGTGCCACCGGTTGAGGTTGAGATAGGCGAACAGGAACACCACGAAGGTTCCGGCAAGCGCCACCTCCGTGCCGGCTCGCCATATCTGCTCGTTGCCGGGCGATATTTCGATGATCTTGTTGAGGAAGCCGAAGTCGACGCAGATATAGGCCAGCACCGCCCAGGCGAGCGCTGCCGTTGCCGGAAACATCGAGGTTCCTTTAACCACGAACAGGATGGTCAGGAACAGCGCCAGAAGGCCTGAGATGCCGATGACGATGCCGCGGAACAGCGTGTAGGAATTGACCGAGTCCTTGTAGGAATCCGGCTCCCAGAGATAGACCTGCGGCAGTTTCGGCGAGGCGAGCTCGGCGATGAAGGTCACCACCGTTCCAGGGTTCAGCGTCACGCGGAACACGTCGGCGTCGGGGCTTGTCTGGCGGTCGAGCGCGAAGCCCTCGCTGGGCGTGATCGCGGCGATGCGCGTCGAGCCGAGGTCGGGCCAGAAGATGCCGGAGTTCACCAGGCGGAAATGCGGCGCGACGATCAGCCGGTCGAGCTGCTGGTCGGTGGTGTTGGCCAGCGCGAAGACGGCCCAGTCGCCGCTGGAGCGCGCGTCATTGGCCTCCACCTCGATGCGCCGCACGATGCCGTCAGGGCCTGGCGCGGTCGAGACCTGGAAGTTCTCGCCCTGGTTTCGGTAGATTTGCACGGCGCCGGAAAGGTCGAGCGCCTTGTCGTCGCGCGCAATCTTGATGGGCTCGACGGCGAAAGCCGGCATGGCCGCAAAAAACGTGACGACGACCGCCAGGATAAGGGCGAACAGCGACGCTAATCGCGAAAAATTCGTCACATTCAGCCCTTCGTTCCATCACCCGGCGGATCGTCCGCGATCCGGGCGTAGAGGTAGTGATCCTGCCAGATGCCGTTGATCCTGAGATAGGATCGGAGAAGTCCTTCGCGCCGGAATCCGGCTTTTTCAAGCACGCGGATCGACCGGGCGTTTTCGGGAATACAGGCAGCCTCGATCCGGTGCAACCTCAGCGTATCGAAGGCGAAGCGCGACACCAGCTTGACCGCCTCGGTCATCAGGCCGCGGCTGCCGAAGCGTTCGCCGATCCAGTAGCCGATATGGCCGCTCTGCGCGACGCCGTGGCGGATGTTGCCGAGCGTGATGCCGCCGGCAAGCTTGCCGCTCGATTTCTCGAAGATGAAGAAAGCGATGGCCGTGCCCTGCGCGTAATCCTCGCGGTACCGGCTGATGCGCAGCCGCCAGGCGGTGCGGTCGAGCTCGTCCGGCTGCCAGCGCGGCTCCCAGGGCTCGAGGAAGGCGCGGCTTTCGCCGCGCACCGTCGACCATTCGCGATAGTCATTGGTCAGCGGCACGCGCAGCGTGACCTTTTCGCCCTTCAGTGCCGGCAGGTCGCGGCGAAAGAAAGGGAGCGCGAACACGGCTCTGGAACGGAGCTAGACGGCGAGCCTGCGGGCCGTCGTCTGCGGACCCGCAAGCGATTCGAGGATCGCCTCGTAGGGCGCAAGCGTGCCCACGGGGCCGACCGCAGTCAGCGTCGGCTTGGTCGAGAACAGCCGCGAGGAGAGGTCGGTCAGCCGCTCGACGGTCAGCGCCGAAAGCCGCTCCATCAATTCCTCCTTGGCGATCGGCCGGCCGAACAGGAGCATCTGCCTGGCGATCTGAGATGCGCGGCTGGCCGGGCTTTCGGCCGACATGATGAGGCCGGCGCGATATTGCGCGCGCGCCCGGTCGAGCTCTTCCTGCTGGATGCTCTGGCCGGCCTTCTGCAATTCGTCGATGATCACCGGCACCAGCTTGGCGATGTCGCTCTGCCCGGTGGCGGCGTGCACGCCGAAGATGCCGGTGTCGGAAAAACCCCAGTGGAAGGCATAGACCGAGTAGCAGAGGCCGCGCTTCTCGCGCACTTCCTGGAACAGCCTGGACGACATGCCACCGCCCAGGATCATCGACAGCACCTGCGAGGCGTAGAAGTCGCGCACATGATAGGCGCGGCCCTCGAAGCCGAGCACGATCTGCGCATCCATCAGGTCGCGGTCCTCGCGGAAGTCGCCGCCGACATATTGCGCGTATTGCGGGATATTGCCCGCCGCCTTGGCGCGGAAGCCGCCGAGCTTCTTCTCCACCTCACGCACGAAATTGTCGTGCTTGATGTCGCCGGCCGCCACGAGGACCATGCGCTCGGCATCGTATTGCCGCTCGATGAAGTCGTGCAACTGTCCGGAAGTGAAGGACTTGACCGTCTCCGGCGTGCCCAGGATCGAGCGGCCGATGGTCTGATGCCGGAAGGCGGTTTCGGTGAAACGGTCGAAGACGATGTCGTCGGGCGTGTCGTGGGCGGCGCCGATCTCCTGCAGGATCACATGCTGCTCGCGCTCCAGCTCGTCGGGATCGAATTCGGATTCCTGCAGGATGTCGGCCAAGATGTCGACCGCCAGCGGCACGTCGTCGGAAAGCACCCTGGCATAATAGGAGGTCGTCTCGACGCTGGTGGCGGCGTTGATCTCGCCGCCGACATTCTCGATTTCCGAGGCGATCTGGAAAGCGCTGCGGCGCTTCGTACCCTTGAACGCCATGTGCTCGAGCAGATGGGCCATGCCATGCTCTTCGTCGCGCTCGTTGCGGGCGCCGGACTTCACCCAGGCCCCTAGGGCAACCGATTCGATGCTTGGAAGGGTTTCGGTGGCGACTGTCAGGCCGTTCGACAGACGGCTTACCTCAACACCCATATGGCAAGTACTCCCTAACGCGCCGCCCGCGAGTGGCGGTTCACGTAATCTTCCACCATTTTCAAGTCGGATGGAAGTATCGTGTATTTTTCGTCGGCTGTCATCAAGCCGCCTAGCCATGCGGGCAGGGCAGGGGTGACGCCGCTCGCTGCCTCGACCGCGGCCGGGAATTTCGCCGGATGCGCGGTGCCGAGCACCACCATGGGCACCGGACCGGAAGCGTGGGACGCGGCGACATGAACGGCGGCGGCCGTGTGCGGATCGAGCAGGTAGTTGCTTTTCTCGAGCGTCGCGCGGATGGTGGCCGCGACCTCGTCCACCGTGGCGCGACCGGCGTCGAACTCGGCGCGGATGCGCTCAAGTTCGCCTTCCTCAATGGTGAAGGCGCCGGACTGCTTCAGCCCGTTCATGTAGCGGCGCACCGTTTCGGCGTCGCGGCCAGCCGCCTCGAAAAGCAGGCGCTCGAAATTCGACGACACCTGGATGTCCATCGACGGCGAGGTCGTGGCGAACACGCCCCTGGTCCGGTATTCGCCGCTCGCCAGCGTGCGCGCCAGGATGTCGTTGTCGTTGGTGGCGATGATCAGCCGCTCGATCGGCAGGCCCATGCGCTTGGCGGCGTAACCCGCGAAAATATCACCGAAATTGCCGGTCGGGACGGTGAAGGAAACCGGCCGGTCTGGCGCGCCGAGCGACAGAGCGGACGAGAAATAATAGACGATCTGAGCCATGATGCGGGCCCAGTTGATCGAATTGACGCCCG
This sequence comes from Mesorhizobium sp. M2A.F.Ca.ET.037.01.1.1, assembly GCF_003998075.1. Taxonomy (NCBI): domain Bacteria; kingdom Pseudomonadati; phylum Pseudomonadota; class Alphaproteobacteria; order Hyphomicrobiales; family Phyllobacteriaceae; genus Mesorhizobium; species Mesorhizobium sp. M2A.F.Ca.ET.037.01.1.1. The sequence continues at coordinate 6,865 of NZ_RZSA01000073.1, forward strand.
ATAGCGACACCCTGTCGCGGAAAACGTGGTCGTTGAACATGTCCTTCACCAGGCCCTGGCAGTCGTCGAAATTGCCTTCGACCGACAGCGCGTGGACGTTGGCAGCGCTTGACGTCGTCATCTGCCGCTGCTGCACCGGCGAAACCTTGCCATGCGGGAAAACGATGAAGATGTCGGTGCGGTCGCGGCCGGCGAAGGCGTCGATCGCGGCACCCCCGGTGTCCCCCGAAGTCGCGCCGACGATGGTGGCGCGCTGGCCGCGGTCGGCAAGCACGTGATCCATCAGCCGCGCCAGCAACTGCATCGCCACGTCCTTGAAGGCCAGCGTCGGGCCGTGGAACAGCTCGAGGATGAAGATGTTCTTGCCGGTCTGCACCAGCGGGCACACGGCCTCATGCCGGAAAGTGGCATAGGCCTCGCGCACCAGCCGCTCGAAGACGGGCGCCGGGATCTCGCCGCCGAGGAAGGGCGTCAGCACGCGGATGGCAAGGTCCGGATAGGCAAGCCCGCGCATGGCGCGGATGTCGGCGGGCGAAAACCGCGGCCATTCGCGCGGCAGGTAAAGCCCGCCGTCGCGCGCCAGCCCGGCCAGCACCGCGTCTGAAAATCCAAGCGCGGGCGCATCGCCGCGGGTACTCACATATTGCATCGTAAAAGGCCCATTGCTGCCGGTCGCGTCATCCACGGCAATTGGTTAATTTTCCGAGCCGGCTCAGTCGCATTTTTGCCGCGCCGTTGCTATACGTCACCGGCTTTGTGAGAGGGAAGTGCAGTTTCATGGCGTTTTTTTCGGTCAACCGTCGCTTTGTCGCGGGTCTGGCGCTCGCCGGCTTTATGCTTGCCGCCGCCGGCTGCCAATCGAGCGACAATGGCATATTGAACCTCGGCATCGGCAAGAAACCCGATCCGACAGCTCCGATACCGCCGCAGGACCCCAAGATACTCGCCAGCCAGTTGCAGGCCTATTGCCCGAAAGTGACGCTGCGCGACGGGACAGCCTTCTTCAACACCTATGCCAAGGGCACGGCGGCGAAGCCGAAGAAAAAGAAGGTTGACGCCGCGGCCGACGCTGAAGCCGAGGTGGCGGCCGCCGCAGCCCAGACCGTCCCCAACGGCCAGCCGGTCGATCCCGCTCACGATCCGTCCAAGATCATCTACCAGGCCTCGATCGCGGACATGACGCGCGATTGCACCCATGCCAACGGCCAGCTGTCGATGAAGATCGCGGTCGCGGGCAAGGTCGTGCCGGGCCCGATGTTCGCGCCCGGAACCGTCATGATGCCGATCCGCATCGCCGTCCAGCGTGGCGACGAGGTGCTTTATTCGCAGCTCCATCAGTACCAGGTGCAGGTCACCGATCCTTCGGCCGCAACCCAGTTCGTCTTCACCGATACCAATGTCGTGGTGCCGGAGCCTTCCGCAAAGGATTACCAGGCCTATGCGGGCTTTGACGAAAACACGCCGGCCGCCCCAGCGGACAAGTCGAAAGGCAAGCGGAAGAAACGCGCTCCGGCGACGAACTGAGCAGGGCTGGGATCGGAACGGATTTAGGCGTCTTCCGACCACTCCGAGAGCGCCGCAATCGTGCTGTTGAGCTCCGCCCAGCGCCGGATGACCGTTTCGGCGCCGGCCTCGGTCAGCGCGTCGGCGTGGCCCGGATAGCTGTGCCCGGCGCCGGTGAAGCCGATCACGCGCATGCCGGCCGCCCTGGCGCCGGCGATGCCGTGCACGGAGTCCTCGATGACGAAAGTGTTCTTCGGGTTGGCGCCGAGCTTCTCTGCGGCGTAGAGGAACACATCCGGCGCCGGCTTGGTCTTCTTGCTGGGTATGTCCAGGCCCGAAAAGATACGGCCGGCGAAGAACGGCAGCAGCCGCACCCTCTCCAGCATGAATTCGACCCGCTCGGTGCGTGAGTTGGAGCAGACGGCGCGCGGTGCCGTGACGGCCGCAACCGCCTCCCGGGCGCCGTCGATGATGCGCACGTCGCTGCGCAGCTTGCGGTCGACCAGCTCCTCGGCGCGGTCGATCAGCGAGGCCTGGAACGGAATGTGCGACTTCTCCTCGAGCCGCAGCATGATGTCCTTGAAGGTCAGCCCCGCATAGGTCTCGGAAATCTCCACAGCCGAAATCTCGAAGCCGGCCGATGTCAGAAGCTCGGCCTCGACGCGCGCGGCGATGATTTCGGAATCGACGAGCACGCCGTCGCAATCGAAAATGACAAGATCTGGCTGGGGCATGGCAATCTGGGTCGTTGGGGGAGGAGCCTGACTGGCTTAAGCGGCGCGGCATACACCAACGGGCCGGCCTGCGCAAACCGCCGAGGGTCAGGCGTCGGGCCTTCACCGAATGTTTACGCTGATCGGTAACCATAACAGCCAGTAAACCGTAACGCGTTTGTTTGGGTGTTTTGATGTCTGCCGTGCGTCTTCTCGACGAGCTTTCCCACGCCCCTCTTAAGTCCGAATGGCTGGACACGATCCTCAAGGGCGATTGTGTCGCCGCCCTCGACCGCCTGCCGGAAAAGTCGGTCGACATCATCTTTGCCGACCCGCCCTACAATCTGCAGCTCGACGGCGACCTGCACCGGCCCGACCAGTCCAAGGTCGACGCCGTCGACGATGACTGGGACCAGTTCGAGAGTTTTGAAGCCTATGACGCCTTCACCCGCGCCTGGCTGCTCGCGGCGCGCCGCGTGCTGAAGCCCAGCGGCACCATCTGGGTCATAGGCTCCTACCACAACATTTTTCGCGTCGGCGCCCGCATGCAGGATCTCGGCTTCTGGATCCTCAACGACATCGTCTGGCGCAAGACCAATCCGATGCCGAATTTCCGCGGCCGCCGCTTCCAGAACGCGCATGAGACGATGATCTGGGCCTCGCGCGACCAGAAGGCCAAGGGCTACACCTTCAATTACGAAGCGCTGAAGGCCTCCAACGACGATCTGCAGATGCGTTCCGACTGGCTGTTTCCGATCTGCACCGGCGGCGAGCGCCTGAAGGACGAGAACGGCAACAAGCTGCATCCGACACAGAAGCCGGAAGCGCTGCTTGCCCGCATCATGATGGCCTCGACCAAGCCGGGCGACGTCGTGCTCGATCCCTTCTTCGGCTCGGGCACCACCGGCGCGGTCGCCAAGCGCCTCGGTCGCCATTTCGTCGGCATCGAGCGCGAGCAGGCCTATATCGACGCAGCCAATGAGCGCATCGCCGCGGTGCGCCCGCTGGAAAACGCTGATTTGACAGTGCTTTCGGGCAAGCGCGCCGAACCGCGCGTCGCCTTCATCAGCCTGATCGACAACGGCCTTGTCGCGCCCGGCGCCACGCTCTACGACGCCAAGAAGCGCTGGGCGGCGAAAGTGCGCGCCGACGGCACGCTGGCGATCGGCGACAGCGCCGGCTCGATCCACAAGATCGGCGCCGAGGTGCAGGGGCTGGACGCCTGCAACGGCTGGACCTTCTGGCACTATGAGCGAAGCGGCGGCCTGACCCCGATCGACGAGCTGCGCCGCATCGCCCGGCTCGGCATGGAGCGGGCAGGGGCCTGAGCCGCCGGTCCGCTCTTGAAACGACGCTTCAACGGATCGCCGCAAGCGATTCAGTTCAGGCCACAATCCCGAGCCGTTCAAGATCCGCTTTAAGCGTCGGGGCGTCGGTGAACAGCAGCGCCTGCCAGCCGGCGGCCTTGGCGCCGTCGACATTCTTCTGGCTGTCGTCGATGAATAGCGAGGCCGACGGATCGAGTTCGAACGACACGACGTGATGGTCGTAGATGGCGCGGTCGGGCTTGATCAGGCCAATATCCCCGGAGACGGTGACGCCCCGCGGCTTTTCCAGGAACGGAAAGCGGGCGCGGGCCTCGCGGAACGTGTCCGAGGCCCAGTTGGTGAGCAGCGTCACGTCGTGGCCGTCCTCGATCAGGCCTTCCAGCAAAGCGACGCTGTCTTCATAGGCGTGCGGCGCCATCTCGTGCCAGTAGCGGCGGAAATTGCGGATGTTCTCGGCATGGTCGGGATGCTCGGCGATCAGCAGCGCCTCGGCTTCTTCCCAGGTCCGGCCGCGATCCTGCTCGAGATTCCATGCGCTGGTGCAGACATTATCGAAGAACCATTTCCGCTCCCCGGCATCGGGGATCAGGCGGCTGAACGGAATGTCCGGATCGTAATGGACCAGCACCTTGCCGATGTCGAAGACGATATGGCGGATTTCGGTCATTGCATGCCTTTCGGTCTCTTGGTCGCGCCCGGTATGGCCGCTTCGATTGCCTTTTTCATGACAGTCGGCAGCGCCTCCCCGGAAATCTCGTGGGCCAGCGACCAGAAATGCCCGGATGGCGCGGCGCCGTTGACGCGGGCGTGGAAGATTTCGAGCTCGAGCGCGAAATGGGTGAAGACATGGCCGATCTGCCCGGCGCGCCGCCAATCGGCGGGAAAGGGCGCGGCGCCGGCTGTCGTGGCGCCGTCGATCCGCGCCGTCCAGCCCGTGGTCGGCACCTCGGTCATGCCGCCGAGCAGGCCTTTCTCCGGCCGTTTGCGCATAAGGATGGCGCCGTCGGCGCGCTCGGCGACGAACGCAGCACCCCTGCGCAGCGGCTTGTCGTCCTTCGGCAGGCGGACCGGGAAACGCTCGGGATCGCCCGTGAGAATGGCGCTGCAATCCTCGCGGACCGGGCAGAGCATGCAGCGCGGCCGCTTCGGCGTGCAGGTCGTCGCGCCGAGATCCATCATCGCCTGGGCGAAATCGCCGGGCCTGGCCTGCGGCACCAGCTTTTCGACCAGTGCGCGGATTTCGGGTTTCGCTTCGCTGAGCGGGGCTTCGATCGAATAGAGCCGGGTCATCACCCGCTCGACATTGCCGTCGACGACTGCCGCCGGCCGGTCGAAGGCGATCGCCGCGATCGCCGCCGCCGTATAGGCGCCGATCCCCGGCAATTCGCGCAGGCCGGCCTCGGTGTCGGGAAAGCGGCCGCCGCGCAGCGCGACGAGGTCGGCGCAGGCCTTCAAATTGCGCGCCCTGGAATAGTAGCCGAGCCCGGCCCAGGCTTTCATCACGTCTTCGGCGGGGGCCGCTTTCCCGACACCGAGGCCGGCCTGCGCGAATTGCCGGGGATCGGCGCCCATACGGCGGCGGCCATCGCCG
>NZ_RZSA01000740.1:0-3453 GCF_003998075.1 Mesorhizobium sp. M2A.F.Ca.ET.037.01.1.1
CTTGGTCATGTCAGTGTCCTTTCTAACGCCGAGGCCGGGCGCTGCGAACCCTGACCACTCCGCGCCCGGCCTCGGCTCAAGCTTCAGCCTAGGACACCGTCTGTCAGATAAAGTTTAAACTTTTACACTTCACGGGATGCGCTTCGCCGGTGACGGGGTCGAAGATGTCGATGGTGTCGCCGGCGAAATCGACAAACACCTTATCGCCGCCCAGGTGCGTCTGGCGCATCGTCGGGCGCGCACGCTCTTTCCAGGCCTCGAAGGTCGTGCAAAACCAGGTATAGCCAGCCGTCGGGATTGGCGGCGCGATATTCTAGGAGCACCCGAGTTACGCCGCGGCGGCGCAACGCCTTCTCCACATAGCTCCAATCGGGCACCGGCCGGCTGGGGCTTTGCGACGCCGCCTTCGGCGCCGGGAAGAGGAGCAGCTCAAGGCCTTCGTCATCCATCCCTTCAGGCAACGGCCAGCTCAGCCCGGCAAGACGGGCGCGCCGCAGATAACCATGCACAACACCATTGCTCACCCCGAGCGTGTGCGCGATGGCGCGCTCGGTCAGGGCCTGGACATGCCTTAGACGTAAAACTTCTCTGATCCGGCGCATCGACAATCTCTGGGTTGGCATCAGGCTTCCTCGTTTTGAACGAGCTGTAGACCGGTTGAGTTGTCGGCCGAAGCGTCCCGCACCTCCGAAAAGGTGCTCACGATCATCTGAAATCGTTGCTCACGATCTGAAATCGTTGCTCATGATCCCGTGAAATCCGTGCTCACGATGCGGTGAAATCCGTGCTCACGATTGCCTGAAATACGCACCACGCAGTGGGACACGACCATCCCACCATCGCATTTCCAAGTTTGCGACAGAACCCTTTGAATGCACCGGGTTTCCAACTGTATCTCAAACGATGCGTCGCACAACAAAGCTGCCGATCTACGACGTTGTTGGTCTCTGCAAAAAAAATGATGGCTTCGATCGGTTGAGGGTGTCGCGTTATGTGACTTTAAGCAGGGTCTAGGCGACTGAGAACACGTTCAGCGGCGAGCGGGCGATGATCTCGTGGAGAGTGTGCAGTGCGTTTGAGAGCTCGGTAAGGTCCTTCGGGCTGCCGAGGCAGACACGGATCGCGCCAGGATCGGCGTCGTCCACCATGGACGCGATGGGGGGCGTGGCGAGTATGTTGTGCCCGCGCGCGGCAGAGGCGAAGCCGACGGCCGACCATTCTGGGGGCAATGGCAGCCATCCATAAAAGGGCGGGAACTTAAGCCTCTCTACCGCGGGAAAGATGCCGGAAAACACGCGGTAGCGGTCGAGCGCCTGTTGCCGGCGCTCGCCCACCAGTTCGTCCAGCTTGCCGCTCTCGATGAGCCGGACCGCCATTTCGCTGAGCATAGGAGCTACGAACCAAGACGAGGCATGTAGGAGCAGTTCGGTTTGCTTTATTAAACCAGATGGCACAGTCAGCGTACCAAGGCGGAATCCCGGTGCGACGCATTTGGAATAGGACGTGATATAAAAGCTGCGGTCGGGAATGAGCTCCGCGAGCGGCACCGGCCGCTCCGGTAAGAAGAAGCCATAGACGTCATCCTCGATGATCGTCAGATCGAGGCTCTCGGCCAGTTCGGCGATGCGCCGCCGGCGGGTGAGGCTCATGGTGCGGGCCGTGGGGCTCTGCAACGTCGGCGTGCAATAGAATATTTTAGCGCCGGAGGCCCGGCTGGCCGTTTCCAGAGCGTCAGGATCGGCGCCTTCGTCGTCCAAGGCTACGGGGACGAGCGTGAGATGGTTGGCCGCGGCGATAGCCTTAAAGCCGGAATAGGTGAGGGTATCGACGAGGATGGTATCACCGGGCCGCGCCACCAGACGCACCGCAATGTCGATCGCATGCTGAGCCCCGTTGCACAAAAACAGCCGCGCCGGGTCTGCGTTGAACGAGCCATCGGAGACATTGGCGGCAATGATCTCGCGATGCTGCCCGATACCGCCGTGGGGGTGGTAGGCCAGGAGGGGCGCGAGGTCGCGGATGCGCGCGACCTCAGTCAACACTCCGGATAAAATCTCGGTCTCGTGCCCATCAGCCGGCACGTTCAACGCCATGTTCACTGGGTCCCGCGCAGCGGATGCCCCGTCGCGGCTAAGAGTGCGCCGGCGCACAAAGGTGCCTTGCCCGACGTGCCCACTGATGATACCGCGCTGCTCGGCCTCCTGATAGGCCTTGCTCACGGTGCCGACGGAGAGGCCGAGTTGCTCGGCCAACTCCCGATGCGGAGGTAGGCGGGAACCGTCGGTCAACCTGCCCTCGCTGACATCCTGTTCCAGCGCGTTCACCAGAGCCAGATAACGTGGCCCCTCGGCTGACAAGTGCTTTGGCAGCCATCCGGAAGACTTCATCCTGTCCAAGCCCATCAGCCGATGTTTCCTTTCTCAGCTCGTTTTCACTTTGTGCCGATATATCTCAAGATGGCCGACGTACTTCTTTGACCGTATAGGTCTTAATCCCCGGAGCCCAGCCGCTGTGCCGGCCGGTGCCGAAGGACGTTTCGTGAATCGTGACCACCAAGTGGTTCGTGCCGATGACGCCGAAGCACATGGCTGCGGATGCGGCGAACGGCGTGAAGTCATATCCCGCGAGACCATAGGGCAGCGCATTGGCTCGTGCGAGTGCCAGGTCCAAATCATCAACAACTTGCACCAGGGCAAGCGGGCCGAACGACTCCTATCTAGCCGCGCTCGTCTAATAGGGCGCATTTCAAATCCTGAAAGGCCCAGTCGACGGCGCTTAGCACGCGATAGAGCTGCTCGCGGTCGGCATGCGGCCAGGAAAGCGAGTTTTCTGTACATGTCCTCCTGTATCCTTCACTGGGTCTGCGATCACGCCGGTGAGGGCATCCCGCACCCCATTCGGATTAGATTATGTCATTTCTATCAATGAACCATCTAAATATAGGCTACCACGTGTCAAAGCGATAGTATCGATCGCTGCTTGCTGACAGATTGAATGTCTCACCTCAGCCGATAGGGCGCGCAGGACACCCGTGGTGCCCGGCACGCGATCAAATCGCTGATTAGAGCAGCTGTCATTGGCGCACCGCTGACGCCCAAATGGCCATGGCCGGTGGCGAATAGCACAGCGGGGTGCTCAGGGTGGGGACCAATGATCGGCAGGCTGTCCGGGGTCGATGGCCTTACTCCCATCCAGCGGGACACCTTGCTGACGAGTATGTCTGGTAGCATGGTGCGTGCGCAGGCGAGCAGCTTTTCGCTTTGCCTCTCGTCGGGCGGCGCGTCGGGAGCATCGAATTCGGCGATGCCCACGATGCGCAATCCCTCTGCCAGGGGCGTCGCAACGAAGGCCGATTCGGCGTCGGTCACGGGGCGGCTGATGGCGCCGGAAATGCCGGGCATGGTGATGTGATAGCCACGCTCACTGGTCAGCGATAGGGAAATTCCCATGGAG
>NZ_RZSA01000741.1:0-3449 GCF_003998075.1 Mesorhizobium sp. M2A.F.Ca.ET.037.01.1.1
TCCCAGCACAGCGAGAAGGCGCCGTCTGCCTCGGCTTCCGCGAAGGCGGCATCCGCCAGCGTGTCGTGATCCTCGCTTGCGGTGTCACTTGGCCGGGTGATGACGCGGCGCACGAATTCCAGCCGCGTCTCACCGGCAAAACGCTGCTTGGCGTAGCCGATCACCGTATCCTTGCCGGCACCGCTCGGGCCGACCACCGCGACGAAGACGCCGTTGCGGATCGGCAGGCTATCGGCCAGCTCGCGCTCGATGAGGGCCGAGACCATCATGCGACCCGGCGGCCCTGGCGCCACACGGTGCGCACGACCGGCACATGGTCGTCGACGCGCACGCGCACCAGATCGGCGCGGCGGCCAGGCTCGATGACGCCGCGGTCGGCGAGGCCGACCGCTTCGGCCGGGTTCTTCGAGACCATCGCTACAGCCTGGGGCAGCGAAATCCCTTCGACGACATCGCCGAGGAAGAAGGCCGACTGGATCAGGCTGAAGGGGATGTAGTCGGACGACAGGATGTCGAGCAGGCCGTCGGCGGCAAGCGTGCGCGCCGAGACATTGCCGGAATGCGAGGCGCCGCGCATGACGTTCGGCGCACCCATCAGCACGCCGAGACCCGCCGCCTTGGAGGCCTTGGCCGCTTCTTCCGTCGTCGGGAACTCGGCGACGCGCACGCCCTGCTCGATCGCCTCGTCGACATGGCCGGCGGTTGCATCGTCATGGCTGGCCAGCACGATGCCGCGCTCGCGGCAGGCGGCCGAGATGAAAACCCGGTTCGGGCCGGAATTGCGGGCCGATTCCGCCATTCGCTTCTCGCAGAATTTCTGGAAGTCGCGGTCGGTCAGCTTCAGCTTGCGCTGGTAGTAATAGGCATAGGTCTCGAGATTGACGAACTGGCGCTGTCCGGGCGCGTGATCCATCAGCGAGGCGAGCTTCACCCTGTCGTCAGTCTCGAAATTGGCGAAAGCCTCGAGGCAGTCCGGCGCCGAGACCTCGCAGCGCAAATGGATGAAATGGTCGGCCCTGAGCCGATCCTGGCGCACGCTATCTTCGATCGCATCGGCCAGCTTGCGCACATCGTCGGATTTCAGGTCGGCGTCCTCGTCCATGCCGACGCGCAGGGCGTCGAGCACGGTGGTGATGCCGGCGGTCGCCACCTGGGCATCATGGGCAAGCACGGCGGCGATCGGGTTCCAGCGCACTTTCGGGCGTGGCGCGTAATGCCCTTCGAGGTGATCGGTGTGCAGCTCGACGAGGCCCGGGATGATGTAGTCGCCGCCCATATCCTCGCCGGTGCGGGCAGCGCCCGGCTCGACGGCGGCGATCAGGCCGTCGCGCAACAGAAGCGAGCCCTCGACGATCTCGTCGGGCAGCACGATGCGGGTATTGGTGAGAACGGTTTCGGCGGTCATCTCAGGCGGTCCTATCTCGAGCGGTCGGCAATCAAATCAAGCTGTCTTGCGGGCCTGGCCACGGCCAAGCGCGTGGTGCGAAAGCACCATGAACGGGGCGCCAGGCTCGCTTTCGACGAACAAGGTCAGCGCATCGACCGGCACCGGCTGCCGCAGCACGTCGGCGAACAGGCCGTCGATCGCCGCGCGAAGACGCGGGCTCTCCTCCGGCCCGACGCGCCCCGACAGCGTCATGTGGAAGCGGAACGTGTCGAAGACGTAAGGATAGCCCCATTGGCAGAGGTTGCGGAACTCGTCCGGCTTCAGCGCATCGGGGCTGCGTCGCTCGATCTCGGCCTCGGTCAGCGGCGCCCGGAAACTGTCGAAGGCGCGCACCACCTCGCCGGCGAAGTCGTTGAGCGGCGCGAACCGCGTTTCCGGCACCAGCGCGAAGAAGCCGTCGATCTGCCCGACGACCAGACGCGGGATGACGACAGGCGGCGTCGCCTCGGCGAAAGCGTCGAGCGCGGCCCGCAGCGAGGCTTCGGTCTCGTTCGGCGCCAGCCGGAATGGCGCCTTCAGCGTCGCATGGAACCCGTAGCGCCTGGCCGAGGCGGTGTGGAAGGCGACTTCCGCGGCAGACAGATCGCCGACGGCCTCCACCGGCCGCGTCGCCGCCCCGAATGGGTCACGGCCCAGCCAGTTGGCGGCAATGCGCGCCAGCTTCTCGTCCTGTTCCGGTGTGTAGTAGATGGCGTATCGCATCGGCGTTCCTCGTCAAGCGCGCCGCGCCCGAAGGATCATGCGACGCGCTTCAAGTCATTGTCTTGGCAAGTCGTGGGTCCCAAAACGCCAAGGCGTTTGCGGCGACATGCACCGGAACCGCTGCCATAGGTGATTTCCATGACGGATTGACGAAGCTTTCATGGGTTTTCGAAGGCAAGTCCAGCCGCAAGCTCGTTAGCCGACGATTTTTCCGGGCTGGACCAATGCGCGGTCAGGCCTTCATCAGCCATTCGTGCTCGGCCGCGTTGTGGAATTTCCACGTCCGCTTCGGTCCGGCCATGACGTTGAGATAATAGAGGTCGTAGCCGTGGCAGGCCGCGCAGGGGTGATAGCCCTTCGGCACCAGCACGACATCGCCGTCCTCGATCGCCATGGCCTCGTCCAGCTCGCGCACGCCGTTGCGGTCGGCGTCGGTGTAGACGCGCTGGAAGGCAAAACCCTGCGGCGGGTTGAGGCGGTGATAGTAGGTCTCTTCCAGGTAGGATTCGGCCGGCAGATTGTCCTGGTCGTGCTTGTGCGGCGGGTAGCTGGACGTGTGGCCGCCGGGCGTGATGACCTCGACCACCAGCAGCGAATCCGCCGGCTTGCCCTCGGGCAGGATGTTGGTGACGTAGCGCGTGTTGGTGCCCTTGCCACGTACCTCCTGGCCGAGATCGTCCGGCCCGATGACGCGCACCGGCAGGCCGCCGCCGAGGCCCGGCGCCGAGCAGACGGCGAGTTCCAGCTCGGTGTCGGCGGTCACCGACCATTCGGTGCCTTGCGGCACATAGACCGACCACGGCTTGCCTTCGAAAGGCGACATGCGCTCGCCGAGCAGGCCGAGATCCTTGCCGCCGGCGGTCGCCTTGCCCTTGCCGGTAACGAAGACCAGGCAAACCTCGCGGTCGCCCGTCTTGCCGGACGCCGTCTCGCCCACCTTCAGCCGATGCAGGTCGAACCCGACATAGGTCCAGCCGGCGCTTTGCGGCGTGACATGCGCGACATGGCCGTGGCCCCTGTCGGCCTTGACGATGAGTTTCGACATTTTGTCTCTCCTGTCCTTGTTCGCTCAGCGGGCTGGCGACCCAGAGATTTCACCAGCTGAGGAATCCGGCGCAAACCTTCGGTGTTGGCCGTGGCCTCTAAACTTCGTCATCCTAGGGCGAAGCAGGAGCGAAGCTCCGTCGCGGAGACCCTAGGATCCATGCCGTTACCTCAGACGTGGAATGCCAGCGGAGCAGAATTCTGCACCGTTGCAACACTTCAAAGTCATGGCATGGATCCTAGGCCTGCGCTGCGT
>NZ_RZSA01000742.1:0-3440 GCF_003998075.1 Mesorhizobium sp. M2A.F.Ca.ET.037.01.1.1
CCGTCATAGAGCGCAACGGCGCAGAATTCTGCAATCGTTGCACGCCTTAGCGTCACGGCATGGATCCTAGGGTCTGCGCGCGTCGCTTCGCTCCTTGCTCCGCCCTAGGATGACGAATTCAGAAGGCTCCAGCCAACCGCCATCGGCAGCCATGCCTACGTATTCACACCCAGTTCAGCCAGCCGCTCCACGCAGGATTCCTCGGCCTGGTCGAGCTCGGCCAACGTCTCTTCCAGGTCGCGCCGCTTCTGGCGCAGATCCTCGCGCTTTTCCTCGATACGCCGGATCATCAGCTTTAGCTGGCCGACCTCGCCGGGCGGCTCCTTGTACATCTGGATGATCTCGCGGATCTCGTTGATCGAGAAGCCGAGCCTTTTTCCCCGCATGATCTGACGGATGAGATGCCGGTCGGACGGCCGGAATAGCCGCGTGCGGCCGCGTCTCACCGGCTGCACCAGCCCTTCGTCCTCGTAAAAACGCAACGTCCGCGTCGACACGTCGAACTCCCGTGTCAGCTCGGTGATCGTGTAATATTCCCGCATTCCCACTCCCAAGCCAAGGCATCGCCACGTTCAGCGTCGCCCTTCCCTACTGTGATACCCATGCAGCGCCGGAATCGGCACCTGACCCCGCGGCAGCCTCGCACGGCATTTACGTAAAAGTCAATTGAAGCGACTTTCGCCAAAGGACTGTCGAGATTCAGGTCAGGCCGAGTCGAAAATGGTGGTTTCTGAGAACCGGAGCGGAGCGTACTTGAAGTACGTGAGCACCGGAAGCGCAAGAGACCGCCATTTGCAGGCCGGCCTCACCTGAATATCGACTGTCCTAGGGCACTCTAAACCACCACGTCGCCAACCCCAGAAAGGCGAAGAAGCCGACACAGTCGGTGACGGTGGTGACGAAGACGGCCGAGGCAACCGCCGGATCGATCTTGAAACGATCAAGCACCAGCGGGATCAGGATGCCCGCAAGTGCCGCGGCGAACATGTTGATGATCATCGCCGCCGCGATGATGCCGCCCAGATTGGGGTCGCGGAACCAGAATCCGGCGACCATGCCGATCAGCACCGCGAACACCACGCCGTTGATGAAACCGACGCCGAGCTCGCGGCGAATGATGCGCGCGGAATTGTAGATATCGAGGTCCCTGGTCGCCAGCGCCCGCACGGTGACGGTCATGGTCTGCGAGCCGGCATTGCCGCCCATGCCGGCGACGATCGGCATTAGCACGGCAAGCGCCACGATATGCTCGATCGTGCGGTCGAACAGGCCGATCACCGACGCGGCGAGGAAGGCGGTCAGCAGATTGACCAGCAGCCAGGGCACGCGCGAGCGCGAGGTAGCGAGCACGGTGTCGGACAGTTCTTCGTCGCCGACGCCGCCCATGCGCAGAAGGTCTTCTTCCGCCTCCTCCTGGATGACGTCGACCACGTCGTCGATGGTGAGCACGCCGACCAGCCGCCCGTTCTCGTCGACCACGGCGGCGGAGAGCAAATTATATTGCTCGAACTCGCGGGCCGCCTCTTCCTGGTCCATCGTGGCCGGGATCGCGTGCAGCGTCTCATGCATGACCTCCTCGACCTTGACCGCGCGCCTGGTGCGCAGGATCTGATCGAGGTCGATGGCGCCGAGCAGCTTGAAGCTCGGATCGATGACGAAGATCTGGCTGAAGCGCTCGGGCAGGTTCTTGTCCTCGCGCATGTAGTCGATGGTCTGGCCGATCGTCCAGAACGGCGGCACGGCGACGAACTCGGTCTGCATGCGCCGGCCGGCCGTCTCTTCCGGATAGTCGAGCGCGCGGCGCAGCCTGATGCGCTCGGTGAAGGGCAGCTGCGACAGGATCTCGTCCTGGTCTTCCTTCTCGAGGTCCTCGAGAATGTAGACGGCGTCATCGGAATCGAGCTCCTGCACCGCCTGCGCGATCTGCGCGTTGGGCAAATTGTCGACGATGTCGAGGCGGATCGCCTCGTCGACCTCGGTCAGCGCGGAGAAGTCGAAATCGGAGCCAAGCAACTCGACCAGCGCGCGGCGCTGTTCGGGATGAAGCGCCTCCAGCACGTCACCGAGTTCCGACTGGTGCAGGTCGTCGACTTCGCGCTTGAGGGTGATCGTGTCGCGGTCGGCGATCGCCGCGCCGATCTGGGCAAGGAAGGAGGCGCGCACGGCACCGTCCTCGCCATAGATGTCGGCGTGATGCTCCTCGGCGGGCGCGACGTCGGTCGTCTGTCTGTCCTGGCCTTCCACCAGCGCCTCCCGCATCGAGGAATCTCGAAATGAGGTCTAGCGCATGACCCCGCAAACCGGAAATCGCTTTCGGAGAAATCCCAGACCTTTGCAGCAGATAGCGCGGCTACAGGATTCGTCTTGATAAGATGTCGCGCTAGAGCCCGGAATAGCCGAAGAAATATCGCGGCAATCCTGCTCACGGAATCGCTTACCTACCCCATGTCGCCGCTGTGACAATACCTCCAGCCGACGCGACAGCGCATGTCGCTGGGGATAGAGCACCCCTTCCCCGTTGAGGCAGAATTGTCATGACAGGGTCCGAAGAGGCCGACGAATGGGTGGAATCGAAAAGGTGAGCGGCAGGCCTTGAACCTCGCGTCGCGGAAAACGGAAGAAACAGCTGGCGGGCAGCGCGTTCGCGTGGTCGTCGCCGAACGCAATCCTTTCGTCGTTTCGGCGCTGCGCGAAATGCTGGAATGCGACGGCCGCTTCGATCTGCTCGGTGTTGTGCACAGCGGCGCGCAATTCCTGGATATGGCCACTGCCACACAGTTCGATGTCGCCGTCGTCGGCTGGAAGCTCGCCGACATGGACGGCGCCGACGTGCTGACGGAAGTTCAGAGCCGCGAGCTTGGCGTGCGCATCACGATCTTTTCCAACGACCATGACATCGGCATCCTGAAGCAATGCGTGCGCCTCGGCGCTCAAGGCTATTGCTTCCAGTTCGACGAGGCGCCGGTGATCTTCGAGACGATCCTGGCGGTCGCGCATGGCCGCATCTGCATTCCCTATATCGACATCAACAAGGTCAACGACACGCCCTTGTCCCGGCTCACCGTGCGCGAGCGGGAACTGCTGGCGGTGCTGTCCGACGGCTGGACCAATTTGCAGATCGCCACGCGTACAGGGATTTCCGAGAACACGGTGAAATACCACCTGAAGAATCTCTACGACAAGCTGGACGTGCGCAATCGCGCCATGGCCGTCGCACTCTATTCCAGCGAGAAACAACGCACGTCCAAATCGCCTGTCGGGTAGGCCGATCGGGTAGGCCAGACGGGTAGGTCCATCCCACCCGCAAGGGCCAACAACCTACCCGGCAAGGTGTTGTTGGCGAGCCTCGCCAGGACGAAACTTCCTCCACAATCAAAAACGATCGGAGGAATTTCGCATGGCTGGGTTCACGCATCTTTTCATCCCGGGGCCCACCAACA
>NZ_RZSA01000743.1:0-3438 GCF_003998075.1 Mesorhizobium sp. M2A.F.Ca.ET.037.01.1.1
ATCCGCGCCCCTATGCGGAAATCCTGCGCCAATGGTCGTCGGTGCATCCGGAATTTTCGTTTCTGCCCAGAAAATTCAAGATCGCGGTGACGGGCGCCGAGCGCGATCGCGCCGCCATCCAGACCCATGACATCGGCCTGCATCTGAAGAAGAACGCGGCCGGCGAGCTGGGCTTCGCGGTCTATGTCGGCGGCGGCCAGGGCCGCACGCCGATGGTGGCCAAGAAGATCCGCGATTTCCTGCCGGAAGCTGATCTTCTGTCCTACTGCACGGCGATCCTGCGCGTTTACAATCTCTACGGCCGCCGCGACAACAAGTACAAGGCGCGCATCAAGATCCTGGTGCACGAGACCGGCGTGGAGGAGATCACCCGCCAGATCGAAGCCGAATGGCAGGAGCTGAAGGACGCCGAGCTGAAGTTGCCGGAGGCGGACATTCAGGCCATCAACGCCTATTTCGCGGCGCCGGCGCTGACCGCCCGGCCTGAGGGCGACGATGTGGTGAAGCAGGCGCGGCTCGATTCCAAGAGCTTTTCGGAATGGCTCGACCAGAATGTCGTGACGCATCGCCATCCCGACTATGCGGCGGTCACGATCTCGCTCAAGGGCATCGGCGAGGTGCCCGGCGACGCCAGCGACAGCCAGATGGAAGCGGTGGCCGACATCGCCGAGAAATACGCCTTCGACGAATTGCGGGTCAGCCACGAACAGAACCTCATCCTGCCGCATGTGGCGCGCGCCGACCTGAAGGCGGTCTATGACGCGCTGGTGGAGATCGGTCTCGCGACGGCCAATTCCAACCTGATCAGCGACATCATCTCCTGCCCCGGCCTCGATTATTGCGCGCTGGCCACGGCGCGCTCGATCCCGATCGCGCAGGAAATCTCGCAGCGCTTCGCCTCGCTGGAGCGGCAGCGCGAGATCGGCGAGTTGAAGCTGAAGATCTCCGGCTGCATCAATGCCTGCGGCCACCACCATGTCGGCCATATCGGCATCCTCGGCGTCGAGAAGAAGGGCTCCGAGCTCTACCAGGTGACGCTCGGCGGCTCGGCCGACGAGAACACCTCCGTGGGCGAGATCATCGGCCGCGGCTTCTCATCGGAAGAGATCACCGATGCCATCGAGCAGATCGTCGACACTTATCTCGGCCTTCGGCTCAGTCCCGACGAACGTTTTATCGACGCCTACCGCCGAGTCGGTCCCGCGCCATTCAAGGAGGCGCTCTATGCTGGCGAAACCAAGGCCGCTTGACCGTATTGTCGACGTCGAGGCCGGCATCGCCGCCGAAGCGGCGGGGCTCGACGCGCTGCTCGGCCATCTGAAGCCGATCGAGATCATCGAGCGCGCGGCGCGCGAATCCTTCCGCGGCGAGGTCGCGGCGGTCTCGTCCTTCGGCGCGGATTCGGCGGTGCTGCTGCACATGATCTCGGAGATCGACCGCACGCTGCCGGTGATCTTCCTCGACACCGGCAAGCATTTCGAGGAGACGCTCGGCTATCGCGACGCGCTGGTCGCCGATTTCGGCCTGACGGATGTCCGGGTGATCAAGCCGGACGAGGCGGCGCTCGAACGCGTCGACCCGACCGGCCAGCTCAACGAGACCGACACGGACGCCTGCTGCAATGTCCGCAAGGTGGAGCCGCTGGCGCGCGGCGTCGAGCCGTTCCGCGCGTGGTTCACCGGGCGCAAGCGCTTCCAGGCTTCGACGCGCGCGGCGCTGCCCGTCTTCGAGGCGGTCGGCTCGCGCATCCGCATCAACCCGCTGGCGCATTGGACGACGTCGGATCAGGCCGACTATATGCGCGCGCATGCGTTGCGCGAAAATCCGCTGGTCGCCTATGGTTATCTCTCGATCGGCTGCTTCCCGTGCACGCAGCCGGTGCAGCCCGGCGAGGACGCGCGCAGCGGCCGCTGGGCCGGGCACGCCAAGACCGAGTGCGGTATCCACCTCTCCGGACTGGAGAAGTCGCTGACCGACGCCTCTCTTTAGGACACGCGATATTCAGGTGAGGCCGGCCTGCAAATGGCGACTTCCTGCGCTTCCGGTGCTCACGTACTTCAAGTACGCTCCTGCTCCGGTTCTCGGAAGCCACCATTTTCGGCTCGGCCTGACCTGAATCTCGGCATATCCTTGCAATCGTTAGGACTTTAGGATTTTTGATGACTGGATCGACTTCAGCGGGGACCCGCCTCTGGACCCCGGACGGCTTTCGCGAGGACGAGTGGACGCACGCCGAAAGCGCCGAGGCGCTTGCCGGCAATGGCCGTTTCATCCTGCCGCTGCAGGCTTTTCTCGGGCTGGATGAAGAGGTCCGCAAGTCAGCCAAGGAGCGTCTCGGCGTGCTGCTGCAGCCCGGCGACGAGCTCGACAAGATAACCGGCCTGCTTGACCAGCTGTCGCTGGTCGCGCTCGCCTTCCCGGCCTTCAATGACGGCCGCTCGTTTTCCAAGGGCGAGTTGCTGCGCGCCCGGCATCATTTCAAGGGCACGGTGCGCGCCACCGGCCAGGTGCTGGTCGACCAGCTGCCGCATATGCTGCGGCTCGGCTTCGACGAGTTCGAGGTTTCCAACCCGGTGCTGTTGAAGCGGCTGGAGGAAGGGCGGACCGGCGGGCTGCCGGTCTATTATCAGCCGGCCGTGGAGCCTGAGCCCAAGGGTCCGAAATATTCCTGGCGGCGCAAGCGCGCTGGATCAGAATGACGTCTGGTTGACCGTCATCCTGATCCAGTCCTTTGTCGGAGCATGATCTTTTCCGAACCCTCGGTTCGGGATCATGCTCTGGCTGACGCAGCGGCATCTTTACAAGCAGCGCAAGCAGGCATTCTCTCCAGACAACGGACGGAAAGATCCGCCGGGAGGGAACCATGCGCTACGACTATGTGATTGCCGGCGGCGGCTCCGCCGGCTCGACGCTTGCCGCGAGACTTTCCGAGGACCCATCGAAGACGGTCTGCCTGCTCGAGGCGGGAGGCGCGGGCAAGGATCTCTTGATCCGCGCGCCGGCCGGCATCATCGCGCTGCTGCCTGGACGGCCGAAGATCAACAATTGGGGCTTCCAGACAGTACCGCAGGAAGGTCTCAACGGCCGCAGGGGCTATCAGCCGCGCGGGAAGGGCTTGGGTGGATCGAGCGCCATCAACGCCATGCTCTACACGCGGGGCAATCGCCGCGACTATGACGAATGGGCCGAGCTCGGCTGCGACGGCTGGTCGTGGGACGAGGTGCTGCCCTATTTCCGGCGCGCCGAAGGCAACCAGCGCGGGGCTGACGCGCTGCATGGCGGCGACGGGCCGCTCAGGGTCTGCGAGCAGCAGGAGCCGCGCGCGATCTCCAGGGCCTTCGTCGAGGCCTGCGGCGAAAACCAGATCAGGCTGAACGACGATTTCAACGGGCCGGAGCAGGAAGGGGCCGGCCTCTACCAGGTGACGCAGTTCTGGGG
>NZ_RZSA01000744.1:0-3429 GCF_003998075.1 Mesorhizobium sp. M2A.F.Ca.ET.037.01.1.1
GTGCCGTAGCGCGCGATTTCATAGTGTTCAACAGCTTGGGCCGCGCCTACAAGCCCGGCGTCGAGCGACGGGGAGCCCTTGTACTCCTCGAGGACTTCGGCCCCCTCCTCCAGGATGCCGTCGATCGCGGGGCAGGTTTTGCCGCGAGCAGGCTTGCCGAGGATCTCGAAGACTTGCTCGAGGCGATCGACCTGTCCCTCGGTCTCGGTGCGATGTTTTTCAAAGGCGGCGGCGACCTTCTCGTCTTCAGCGCCCTTCGCCATCTTGGGCAAGGTCTTGAGGATTTTCTTTTCGGCGTAATAGATGTCTTTCAGGCCGTCGAGGAACATATCTTCGAGGCTCTTCTCGGCGGCAGAGGCTTTCTTGCTTGTAGCCATCGGTGTTCTCCAGATGCAGCGTGTTGACCCGCCCGTTGACAGGCCATGGCTAACTCCGGGGTGCGCAACATGTTCCGGCCTTCGGGCACAAGGCAATGGAGCGCCCTAGCCGGGCCGGAACGAAAAACGGGCTTCTCCATTGTTGGAACGCTCCGCATTTCATCACCAGGACTTCCAATGGAAAAAACCTTCAATCGCGTTGCGACCGTCGTCGCACATGCTTCCGGCCGTCCGTGGGCCTTTGCCTTATGTTTGGCGTCGGTGCTGATCTGGGCCGTGACCGGGCCGGTCTTCCAGTATTCCGAAACTTGGCAACTGATCATCAATACCGGTACGACGATCGTCACATTCCTGATGGTCTTCCTGATCCAGAACACCCAAAACCGAGACGGCGCGGCTATCCAGGCCAAGCTTGATGAGCTGATCCGCTCCGGCGCCGCCAAGAACGCCTTCATCGGCATCGAGCATCTTACCGAGGCCGAGGTCGAAGAGTTCCGCGCGCTCTGCGCGCGGGCGAAAGAGAACAACGAACGAGCCCCCGGAAGTCGCCGCAAGGCAGTTGCATAAGCCTGGGCACTCGGCGGTGGCGCAAAATTGTATATGTAAGGGCTACGTGCAACAAAACACGCTCGTGTGAGTTGTGTAGGCAAGTGGTCGTCCTTCCGGGGTGTAGCCGCTCCCAATGGCAGAAAGCCCGTCGCGTACGCTTATTAGCTGCGGCGGGCTTTCCTCTTTTTGGGCGGCGTAAGCCTGGCCAGGTGCTCGCGACTTATCCCCACCATCTCCTCCAAGAAGTCTAGGAACGCCCTTGCCTTCTCCGTCGGGAGGCCGCCACCCTCCAATAGGGCGATGAGTTCGCGCTGGCGGGCTATATGGCCTTCACCATCGCGCACGAGCTGTTCAACCCGAGATATCTCATCGGCTGCCATGGCATGATGATGGGCGGAATGGGTGAAGAAACTGCGGCTGCTAATCCGCCAAGCTTCCTTCGCGGTGTTCCATCACTTCGAAGACGCTGTCGACTTCCTCGTTGATCTCGGCGGCCGGAATACCTTCGTGCTCTGCCATGCTCATCAGCTCGTCGGCCAGATCGCTCACGGCCACAGGGTCCTCTGTTATGACGTTGGGCAGGTGTTCTGCCATCCATCGGTCGACGAAGTTGATACCGCGTGTACTCATTGAGGGTGAATCGCGCAGACTCAACTATGTTCCCGAGCCAGCAGCACCCTCCGGTTCGACCACTAAGGCTTGATCCGCAGCCTGGGCGAGCAGCCGCGCCAGATGCCGTTCGTGAAGCTCTTGCATGCTTTCCAGAAGCGCGAAGAAAACGAGGGCGTCGGTAGTCGGCAATTCGTCACGCTCTAGTTGGGCTATGCGCTCGCGCTGCTGCGCGAGGTGATGTCTACCCAGCCGGACATGCCCTCGGACCATGCGGATATCGTCGGAGCGTCATTAGGGGCAACGGCCGCGCGTTTGAGACGTTCCGCGACCGCCGCTAAAGAGCGGGAACAAGCCGGCAACGGCGGTGTTTCTGTCACTCGAGGAGGAACCGACATGGCAGACGACAAGAGCAAGCGTGACTTCCGCGACCGCGACCGGGTTTCGGCCGACGAAGACTATGAGGTGGAGTATTTCGCCCAGAAAGTCTGGCTGACGCCGCAGCAGGTGCGCGAGCTGATCAAGCAGCACGGCAACGATCGCCAAACGCTCGAACGCGAGGCGAAGTCTCTCGGTCGGGGTGACAAGAATGCCTCGCTACCAGGTTGAAGAGCTTTGCGGCGAAGAGGTCGTCGCAGCTCAACCGGTGGACGTCGACGAGCCAATAAAGGCGGCCGAGCGCGTGGCTGGCGCGCCAATCTCACCGAGCGCTTTGCAGCAGCACTGGTTCCGGGTGGTCGACGAGGAAGAGAACACCGTGTTCGAGTTCAGTCTAGCCGAGCCCGTGGGGCCGAACTTTTCCAAATGACCGATAGCAGCATGACGACCCGGACTGCCGAGCCGCACTCCAGTTGAAATCGAACAGCTCCAGGACCAAAAGTTGACGTGCCGGAGGGGCAAGATACAGGAGGGATTGTCGATATTGCTTGCTGAGCTTTGGTTATCGCGCGCTTGGCACCGCGCCCTGAACGAACTTCCTTTCAACATCGTCATCTGCATAGTCGGCTGCGCGCTCGCGTTGCCGAAATTCAATATTGCTATGAGAGGGTTCATCATGACCACTGGCACAGTAAAATGGTTCAATTCGACCAAGGGCTTCGGGTTCATTCAGCCTGACAACGGCGGCGCTGACGCCTTCGTTCACATCTCTGCCGTCGAGCGCGCGGGAATGCGCGAAATCGTCGAGGGCCAGAAGATCGGCTACGAACTGGAGCGCGACAGCAAGTCGGGCAAGATGTCTGCCTGCAAGCTTCAGGCCGTCTGATCGGTTCAGCTTTCCACTGATCACAGACGTACTGGCAGTGTTGAAAGCATGAGACCAAGCGAGGTCAGGCAAAATTGCCTGACCTCTTTTATTTCCGGCCGACCCGCCATTTTGACGACCCCCGTATGGGTGTCTCTCGCCGACGGCCGGCCCAATCGAGGATATCTCGATGACCGAAAAACCCAACGAGCTCCAGACAATCAATACCGCCTGGCAAATCGCCATGCAGGAAATCCTGCGCATAGTCGTGCGGGATATCTATAAGACAGGCGACGAGGCCGTCTTCCTCTCGCATATCAAGCGCATCGAAGAAGCAGCGGTCGACAGCATCTACACGGACCTGAGGCTTCGGGGCACCGACGAATGGACCGAGGTTCTCGTCAAGGAGAAGGCGAGCAATTTCGTTACCAGTCTTCTGACGTCCTTCACCTTTGATAGGATCTGAGACAAGCGGGTCCCAGGTGATGGTCGGCCGTCGGCCTTGTAGTTGGCGGGCGATGTGGCCGCCGAAATTGGCGCACTCCACTTCGACATGGCCAGCAGGAAACCTTTCCGCATTGGCAGCGTTCACGTTGGCCAGATGGGAGAGTTGTATGCGGGGCCTAAAAGGGGACGGGATAGGTTGGGAAG
>NZ_RZSA01000745.1:0-3427 GCF_003998075.1 Mesorhizobium sp. M2A.F.Ca.ET.037.01.1.1
GGTCTATGTGCGCCCGGAGAGCCGCTTCACGGCTGCCGGACTTGCCTCCGCGCTCGCCGCCGGCTCGCCGCCGATCATCGTGCGCAACCACGAGGTCGAGCGAGGCCATTTCTTCCTCGACCCTTGCAATCTGCATCCTGGCGAGGCGGAGATCGTGGCCGAGCAACTGCGCGCCGTGCTGACGGCGAAGGACCGGCCGGCTGACGCGATGAAGGTCGCTCGCAAGGATTCGACCGGATCGTTGCGCTGGCCGGACTAGCTGGCTGCATCGCGACAATCCTTGCGGCTATCGGCGAATTCCGCTAAGGCGCGCCTTTGCCGCCGGGAGCGAACCTTGACCGATCAGCGTGCCGACGTCGCCATCATCATGGGCAGCCAGTCCGACTGGGCGACGATGCGCCAGGCGGCCGAAACCCTGGATGCGCTGGGCATTCCGCACAAAAGGCTGATCGTCTCCGCCCACCGCACCCCCGACCGCCTCTATGAGTTCGCCAAGGGGGCCAAGGCCGCCGGTTACAAGGTGATCATCGCCGGCGCCGGCGGCGCCGCGCATTTGCCCGGGATGACGGCGGCGATGACGCCGCTGCCCGTCTTCGGCGTCCCGGTCGAATCCAAGGCGCTGTCCGGCCAGGATTCGCTGCTCTCCATCGTGCAGATGCCGGCCGGCATCCCGGTCGGCACGCTGGCCATCGGCAAGGCGGGGGCGGCCAATGCCGCGCTGCTTGCCGCGGCGGTGCTGGCGCTTAACGACGACAAGCTCGCCGCCCGGCTCGATGCCTGGCGCGCGGCGCAGACCGCCAAGGTCGCCGCCGAACCGACGGACGCGCCGTGAGCCTGGCGCCCGGATCGACCATCGGCATCATCGGCGGCGGCCAGCTCGGCCGCATGCTGGCGATGGCTGCCGCCCGCCTTGGCTACCGCATCGTGGTCCTGGAGCCCCAGGCCGACTGCCCGGCGGCCCAGGTCGCCAACCGGCAGATCGTGGCCGCCTATGACGATCGGGCGGCGCTTGCCGACCTGGCCGCCGCCAGCGCCGTCGTCACCTACGAATTCGAGAATGTTCCGGTCGCCGCGGCGCGAACGCTGGCGGCAACGGTTCCCGTCTACCCGCCGGGCCGCGCGCTCGAAGTCGCGCAGGATCGCGTCACCGAGAAAAGCTTCCTGAATGACATCGGCATCCCGACGGCCGAGTTCTGTCCGGTCGACAATGACGACCATTTGACCGAAGCTTTGAGGAAATTCGACGGCAGCGGCGTGCTGAAAACCCGCCGCATGGGCTATGACGGCAAGGGCCAGCGCGTCTTCCGCAACATGGAAACAGGCGGCTTTGCAGGCACCTGCGAGGCGATGGGCAATGTGCCGCTGATCCTGGAATCGCTCGTCGCTTTCGAGCGTGAGATTTCGGTGATCGCCGCGCGCGGTCTCGACGGAGCGATCGCCGCTTACGATCCGGCCGAAAACGTCCATCGCGAAGGCATATTGCGCAGCTCGACCTTGCCGGCCGCCATCGGTCCGCAAACGGCAGCGGCCGCCAAGGATGCGGCCGCAAAAATCCTTTCCGCGCTCGACTATGTCGGCGTCATCGGCGTCGAGTTCTTCGTGCTTGCCGACGGCTCGCTGCTGGCCAACGAGCTGGCGCCGCGCGTGCACAATTCCGGCCACTGGACGGAGGCTGCCTGCGTCATCTCGCAGTTCGAGCAGCATATCCGCGCCGTCGCCGGCCTGCCGCTGGGCTCGCCCGCCCGGCATTCCGATTGCGTGCTGGAAAACCTGATCGGCGACGACATGCTGAAGGTACCGGCGCTGCTCGCCGAACCCGACCTGATGCTGCATCTCTACGGCAAGGCCGAGTCGCGCGCCGGCCGCAAGATGGGCCATTTCACGCGCCTCGTCAGGCCGAAATAACCCGCTATTGCATATCCTCGTCGCCGCCCGCGTCGGAGCCGGCGCAACTCGGATCGCTCAGCTTGCAGTTGGCGGAGGAGGTGAGCTGCTTTAAGCGCTCGTTGGTGAGCTTGGTCAGGCACTGCGACACCTCCATCGGATGGATGGAGCCGCCCTCGCTGTCGGCGGTCGAATAAGCGCATTCGGCGTCACGAAAGGCGATCCAGGCGCGCTGCGCCGTCTGCAGCAGCCTATTCGAGGCCTGATCGTTGCTGCTGACGATGTTCTTATAGGCGGC
This sequence comes from Mesorhizobium sp. M2A.F.Ca.ET.037.01.1.1, assembly GCF_003998075.1. Classification (NCBI taxonomy): domain Bacteria; kingdom Pseudomonadati; phylum Pseudomonadota; class Alphaproteobacteria; order Hyphomicrobiales; family Phyllobacteriaceae; genus Mesorhizobium; species Mesorhizobium sp. M2A.F.Ca.ET.037.01.1.1. The sequence continues at coordinate 2,183 of NZ_RZSA01000745.1, forward strand.
ATTGAGCCTGGCATCGGCAGCCTGGTAGTCGGCATCGGCGCAGATGTTCAGCATCGACTGGCTGTCGTCGCTGCGGTCGCAGTCCTCGGCAAACGCTGCCGGGGCGGTCGCCAGGAGAACAAGACAGGCGGGCAGAAAAAGACCGCGCATGGGAATCTCCAGTCGCTTGGGTGTGGACACCATTCCAGTCGACCTCGAGTCGCGCAATGCCGTGGCCGGTAGGGATGGCGAATATTTGACGGATCGCGCCAATTGCCCTTGTTCGGACACCGTCACGTGGTTGACACGGACGAGACTCCTCGTTTATGAGCCTCGCCAAGTTCAAAGGCGCGCTTTTTTCGGGCGCGCCTTTAAAATTCGGCCCGGGACGGGCCCTGACCGAACAGGCAAGACCATGAAGATCAAGAATTCGCTCAAGGCGCTCAAGGCGCGTCACCGCGACAACCGGCTGGTTCGCCGCAAGGGACGCATCTACATCATCAACAAGACCGCTCCGCGCTACAAGGCGCGCCAGGGCTGACGCTTGCGCGCGGCTTAGTGCATGTCGCCCAAACGCGCCAAGCGGTTTTGGGGCAGCGACATGCGCAAAAAGCCTACGCCGCGCCCGTTTGTTGTTGATTGCCGGTTCGCCGGCTATCTCACGCTAAAATCATTTGGACGATCCGCCGTCCGGGATTAGATTCCGGCGATGCGGATTCGTTTTGCATTTTTCGCCGCCTATTTGCTTTCCGGCGCAGCTTTGCCTGCAGGAGCAGAAACGGTTCCGGGCGCGCTGCCTCCAGATGCCGCGACGCCCGCCGCGACACCGCCGCCGGCCGCTCCAACCAGGCAGGGCCGCCTCGACCAGCTCTTCACGGAGTTGAAGCGCGAGCGCAATGAAAAGGCGGCCGAGCGCATCGCCGGCCGCATCTGGAACGAATGGAACCAGTCCGGCAGCGCCTCGATCGACCTGATGATGCAATGGGCGCAAAAGGCGACGGAAGACCAGAAATTCGACGTCGCGCTCGATTTCCTCGACCAGGTCGTGACCTTGCAGCCCGACTATGCCGAAGGCTGGAACCGGCGCGCCACCGTGCATTTCCTGATGAAGAATTACGGGAAGTCGATGGCCGACATCGACCGCACCCTGCAACTCGAGCCGCGCCATTTCGGCGCGCTTTCGGGCCTCGCCCAGATCATGTCCGAGACCGGCCACAAACAGTCGGCGCTGGAGGCCTGGCAAAAGGTGCTGGCGATCTATCCGAT
>NZ_RZSA01000746.1:0-3426 GCF_003998075.1 Mesorhizobium sp. M2A.F.Ca.ET.037.01.1.1
GTCGTAGAGCATGCCGACCTCGTCCGCCGCCCAGGCGGGCTTCGGAAGACCAAGAATTTCGGCTGGATTTGTCGCCACGTTTTCCTCCGCGTTCCGACGATTGTGGGCCGGCGGCGCCGGCCCGCCGAATCTAGAACGCTTCCGCCGGCAACGCCATCAGCGTGTCCGCGCCACTGGAAATGCGGGCAAGCCGCGTCGCCGTTTCCGGCATGATGCGCTCCATGAAGAAGCGCGCCGTGACCAGCTTGGTATCGTAGAATGGCGCAGCGCCGTTGGCGCCTTCCGCGAGCTTGGCCTGCGCGGACTTCGCCATCTGGGCCCACATATAGCCCAGCGCCACGAGACCGAAGAGATGCATGTAGTCGGTCGAGGCGGCGCCTGCGTTGTCGGGCTTGGCCATGGCGTTCTGCACCAGCCACATCGTAGCCGCTTGCAGGTCGTTGAGACCCTTCTTCAGCGCCTTGGTGAAGGGCGCCATCTTCTCATCAGTGCGGTTCTCCTCGCAGAACTCGCCGAGCTCCTTGAGGAAGGCCTGCACGGCGCGACCGCCATTCTGCGCCAGCTTGCGGCCGACGAGGTCGAGCGCCTGGATGCCGTTGGCACCTTCATAGATCATGGCGATGCGGGCATCGCGCACGAACTGGCTCATGCCGTGCTCTTCGATATAGCCGTGGCCGCCGAACACCTGCTGGGCCATCACCGCGTGGTCGAAACCCTTGTCGGTGAGCACGCCCTTGACCACCGGCGTCATCAGGCCGGTGTAATCGTCGGCCGCCTGGCGGTCCTTGTCGTCGCCGGAACGATGCGCGACGTCGGATTTGATCGCCGTCCACAATGCCAGCGCGCGGCCGGCCTCGTTATAGGCCTTCATGGTCATCAGCGAACGGCGGATGTCGGGATGGACGATGATCGGATCGGCCTTCTTGTCCGGCGCCTTGGCACCCGACAGCGAGCGCCCCTGCAGCCGGTCCTTGGCGTAGGAGACGGCGTTCTGATAGGCGATCTCGGAGACCGAAAGCCCCTGCAGGCCGACGCCGAGGCGGGCCTCGTTCATCATGGTGAACATAGCCTTCAAGCCGCCGTTCAATTCGCCGAGCAGCGTGCCCTCGGCCTCGTCATAATTCATGACGCAGGTCGAGTTGCCGTGGATGCCCATCTTCTCCTCGATCGAGCCGCAGGAGAGCGTGTTGCGCTCACCGGGATTGCCAGCGGCATCAAGCTTGAACTTCGGCACGATGAACAGCGAGATGCCCTTGACGCCTTCCGGCGCGCCCTCGACGCGGGCCAGCACCAGATGGACGATGTTGTCCGACATGTCGTGCTCGCCGGCGGAGATGAAGATCTTCTGGCCGGAAATCCTGTAAGTGCCGTCGCCGTTGGGAACGGCCTTGGTGCGCAGCAGGCCGAGATCGGTGCCGCAATGCGGCTCGGTGAGGTTCATGGTGCCGGTCCAGCCGCCCTCGATCAGCCTCGGCAGCCAAGTGGCCCTCTGTTCGTCCGTGCCATGGGTGACGATGGCCGCGATGGCGCCTTGCGTCAGGCCGGGATACATCATCAGCGCCATGTTGGCCGAAATCATGTATTCGGAGACGGCAGTGTGGACCGCATAGGGCAGGCCCTGGCCACCGAACTCGGCGGGTGCTGCAAGCCCCATCCAGCCGCCCTCGCGATACTGGTCGTAGGCGTCCTTGAAGCCCTTCGGCGTCGTCACCGAGCCGTCGTCATGGCGCACGCAGCCTTCCATGTCGCCAACCCGGTTCAGCGGATGCATGACGTTCTCGGCGAGCTTGGCGCCTTCGGCGAGGATCGCCTCGACCACGTCGGGCGTCGCGTCCGAGAAGCCCGGAAGATTGGAATAGCGCTGATAGCCCAGCACGTCGTTGAGCACGAACAGCGTGTCCTGGATCGGGGCCCTGTAGATCGTCATGCCTTCCTCCACCCTTACAGTCCCGGCCCGGCCGGCAAGTCGCCTCTCCCGGACAGGGAGACCGGGCCAATGTCGATGTTGCGATAGCAAATATTGACGTTTGCGTAAACGTCAACTTCGTCGCAGCCTGAAATTTTTGTGAGCGGTCAGGCATTGTGACGACAAAAAAGCCGCGCGGCCATAGCCACGCGGCTTTCTACGTCCCGGTATTCCGGAAGAGCGGGCGATCAGCCGGCGGCGCTGGCCTGCGGCGGCGCGGTGCGCTCGACGAGCATCTGCCGCACGACCGACATCGAGTTGCTCAGCTCGCCGATAGCATCATCGATCAGCGCCCGCTGCTTCTGCAGGCGAGCGAGCTGCTTCTCCGACTTGTCGAGCGCCAGCCGCAGCTGCTTGGTGTTGGTGCCGGTCGGATCGTAGAGATCCATCATCTGCTTGACGTCGCGCAGCGAGAACCCGACCTTGCGGCCGAGCAGGATCAGCTTCAGCCGAGCCTTGTCGCGGCGCGTGTAGAGACGGGTCGAGCCGTCGCGATGAGGATTGAGAAGGCCCTTGTCTTCATAGAAACGCAGCGTGCGCAGCGTCACGCCGTATTTCTTGGCCATCTCACCGATGCGGACGAATTCCTCGCCTGCCTCGGCTGGTATGTCATTGGTATTGGCCGCGGCTTCGCCGGGCGAAACAAGTTTCATGGTCACTGGCATTCCCCTGGTGGCGTCGCGGTCGCGGACCAAGCGTCGCCTGAATGGAAGCGGGGGCGTGCTTCCAATCGTGGTTGCAACAACAAATCAATCGCAAGAGGCACGGCTTCGCACCTTTTACGTTTACGTCAATCCTATATCGACAGCCGCAGGGTGACGCAAGGGCGTTGTCGGAGCGAACCTTTATGCCGCACCCGAAATGCCGCTCACGATTTATGCGCGACTTCTTAAGCTTGGTTAACGCCTTGTTTACCACGTTGGGCGAAATGTGCGCATGTCGGTCACCCGTGGTTATCCTGTAGCGAATTTTTCACGGTTTTCGAAGCGCGGGTAAAACCCGGGAAGCTCGTCTTCCTCCGCAGCAAAACCGCTCGGCTCGCTTCGTACCCGGCAGGCTACTGGGAAACCGGTCTTTGGCCGGCCACTCTGAACACGGGCGCATCGATGAACAGCAAGCGGTCCTATCTCGATACACTCAACGCCGGCAGGCAACGTCGGCCGCATGCCTCGCTCGAAGAACTGAACCGCTCGCTCGAAACGCTCGAGCAGAGGCTGGACCGGACGCGCGCCGACATGCCCGACCGCCCCGACCCGCGACGGCCGACCGCCGAGCCGCGTTATCCCAGCACGCAGCCTTACGGCCAGGCGCCGCGCTGGTATGAGGATCCCTATGCCGTGCAAAGACCCCTGGATCGGGCGCCGCAGAATCCGTGGCCGCAGGAGCGCGCCCCGCAAAACCCCGCGCCCGCCTATCAGGCGATCGCGCGCGACATCGACCGGGTGCGCGGCCAGGAAGAC
>NZ_RZSA01000747.1:0-3424 GCF_003998075.1 Mesorhizobium sp. M2A.F.Ca.ET.037.01.1.1
GAAGCGGTAGGTGACGCCTGTGCCAATCAGCCAGGGGTTGAGCTTGGCCTTGCCCGTCAAGTTCGTGCCGCCGACCGTGACGTCGAATTTCGGCTCCAGAAAGAGCTTCTTGACGTCGAAATTGACGCCCCAATGCTGATCCAGCATGTAATCGAACCCGACCTGCAGAGCGCCGCCGAACGTGTTCTTGACATGGAGGGCGTCAGCGCTGCCGGCATCCTGATTGTAGAAGATCGTGTAGTTCAGGCCGGCGCCGACATAGGGCTTGAAGGCGCCGAAATCGGTAAAGTGGTATTGCAGCGTGAGTGTCGGCGGGAGCACCCAGACCTTGCCGACCTTGCCCAACCCGCTGATCGTCCCCTCGCCGTGGATATTGGCGTAGGTGGTGCCGAGAATGAGTTCGGCGGCGACGTTGTCGGTGAAGTAGTAGGAAATGTCCAATTCCGGCGTCACGGTATCCGAATAGGAAAGATCGGAGCCGGGGATTCCGTTGACGTTGCCCTTGTCGTCCGTGATCACGCCCAAGGCGCGCAGGCGAATCTGCCAGGGACCCGATGCTGCTACAGGCGGCTCGTTCTGTGTCACGGATTGTATGTCCGCCGCCGTGGCCTGCTGCATCCCTGCCACGACAAGCGCTGCGGCAACTGCGATCCCCCGCCACTGCCCAACCCAGTTTCTCACCATAATATCTCTCCATGGAATTCAAATGCGGTGCGCTGCAGCAATGACAGCCTGGGAGAGATGCTCGGTTGATCCAGGTCAATGGTCGGATGAAGTAATTGGAGCTGCCTTCAATTCGACGTCGCCTGTAACAAAAATGCTACATGACGATCACGGCGGGTCGCTGTCCGGAACGACTCGAAGGAAGGGCCCTAGCGGGAGCTATGATGCGGCAAGTCGCCCTGGCCGCTCTTCCTCGAGCGCCAGATGCCCTTCGCGACTCCAAGGAGTCACGGGTCCGGTTCTCGGGGACGAACGTCAAGCGAGCGCCTAAAGCGCCAGCGGCAAGAAACCTAGGCCGGCAGGCCGGGACGGTCGAGCTTTTTCGGCGACAGCGTGAAGATCTCGCAGCCGGCGTCGGTGACGCCGATCGTGTGCTCGTATTGCGCCGACAGCGAGCGGTCGCGCGTGACCGCCGTCCAGCCGTCCGACAGGACCTTCACATGCGGGCGGCCGAGATTGATCATCGGCTCGACGGTGAAGATCATGCCGGGCCGCATCTCGACGCCTTCATTGACGGTGCCGTAATGCAGGATGTTCGGCGCGTCGTGGAAAAGCTGGCCGACGCCGTGGCCGCAGAAATCGCGCACCACCGAGCAGCGCTCGGCCTCGGCGTAGGTCTGGATCGCGGCGCCGATGGCGCCGGTGCGGGCGCCGGGCTTGATCGCGGCGATGCCGCGCATCAGGCATTCATAGGTCACTTCGAGCAGGCGCTCGGCGGCGCGCTTAATGGTGCCCACCGGATACATGCGCGAGGAATCGCCGTGCCAGCCGTCGAGGATATAGGTGACGTCGATGTTGACGATGTCGCCATCCTTCAGCGGCTTGTTGTCGGGAATGCCATGGCAGACGACATGATTGATCGAGGTGCAGGACGATTTGGTGTAGCCGCGATAATTGAGCGTCGCCGGCAATGCGCCGTGGTCCATGCCGAATTCGAAGACGAAGCGGTCGATGGTTTCCGTCGTCACGCCGGGCTTGACCATCGGCACCAGCTCGTCAAGGCAGCGCGCGGTGAGATCACAGGCCTTGCGCATGCCGGCAAAACCTTCCTCGCCATAGAGGCGGATCTGGCCGGTGTTTCGAAGGGGGGCCGTGGAGGCGTCGAGATAGGTAACCATTTTTGACCGTTTGCCGGCGTTGGCTTCAGAGGAAGCCGAGTGCCAGAATCTGCCCCAGATTTGGCACCGGAAGCCGCAAGGTTCAAGGACGAAGTGCGATTGCGCCGTCCATTGCGGCTTTCCTTCTGGCATTCCATGGGTTAGGGCCGGTTCTGGTATCTGGAGATCGGCTTGACGGCACCTGAATGCGAAAGATCGAAGCTGCTGCCGGTCAGGATCGCTTTTGCGGGCCTGATGGCGCTGCTGATGCTCGCGCTGCTGGGCTTCGCCCAGGCCGGAATCTCTGCATCGGCGGTCTCGCTCCAGGGTGGCTCCAGCATCAGCGCCGCTCGCCAGGGCGACACGATCGCGCTGCTCAGGACCTCCGGCAAGACGCAGGCGCTTGAGGTTCGGGCTAGCCGGCCGCTGCCCGTAAAGCTTGTCAGCGGCAATCCCGGCGCGCTGGCGCCCGCAGCCGATTTTCTGGTTATCGGCCAGGCGTTGCCACCCGAAATGGGTGTCACGCCCGCGGCGGGAACCGCAACGCCGTCGCGTACGAACCAGCCACGCGCGCCACCCGCCGCATAAGCCCCGGCCGCCGAGCGCGGCATCCAAATCAAAACACGTCTTCGCGTCGCGATCCAGCGACGGCCGCCGGCCGTCCGCCGGTTGCGTGCGCTTCAATACGGATTTTCTTCAATGCAACGCATCAAGACATTCAAGACACTCACCCGCGCGACCGCCGCGGCCTGCTTCCTGGCGGTTCAGGCGGTGATCTGCATCGGCACGGTCTACTGGGCCGTTGCCGCCATCCTTCGCATGGAAGGAACGGCGGCCATCGTGCTCGGCGCCATCTTCGCGCTGCCATCCGCTTATCTGCTGACGGTGGTTACCCGCATGGCCTATGACGCGGAGACCGATCCGGCCAATCAGTAGCGCCGACGATGTGGAATAAGAGCAAGGGCAGGGCGGTGTGGGTAGTGTCGCCCTGTCACCTAGCCTGCGCGGATTGGCCGGGCGCGCCGCCTGACGCATCCGTGAACCGATTGTTGATCGCACTGAGGTCACATTCCTGAGTCAGAAGGCCGCAAAAGCAACTTTTCACATCGAGCGGCGTTGCTGGGGCTGCGCTCGTTCGGGAGACAGGGAATGGACAGACTGCAATTCGAGGTGCCGGTGCGCATCACGCCCGCGCCCGGCCTGCCGGTCGAGGAGATCTACAGTGTCGAGCAGGCGCTCGATTTCCTGCAGGACTGGCCGAAGCGCAGGCAGGGCAAGATCTACGAAGCCGCCTTCAATGCCTGCTTCGGGGCGACGGTCGATGTGGCCAGCACCGAGGAAGCCTGCCGGGCGTTCGCAACCTTCTGCCGCGTCAGCGGATTGCTGGCGAGGGACGCGATGTTTCCCGGCAAGCGCAGAGCAGGGACGCATCGCGAGGCGCGCGCCTGAGTCTCTATTTCATCCAGGTCTTTCTCTGAAGATCGCGTCGTCGGGCGACATGCATAAGGCGTCGATCGCAGCTGGTTCAGCCGCCGAACGACACGCCTCGGTAGCGCATTCCCACCTGCACGCCGCGCACGATCACGCGCGACAGGATTTCCATA
>NZ_RZSA01000748.1:0-3420 GCF_003998075.1 Mesorhizobium sp. M2A.F.Ca.ET.037.01.1.1
GGCGAGCGCTGCTCGGCGGCCGCCGCCTATCTGCATCCGGCGATGAACCGGCCGAACCTCACCGTGGTCACCGGCGCGCATGCGACGGGGGTCGTGCTCAACGGCAGGCGCGCCACTGGCGTGCGCTATCGCATCGGCAAGAGCGAGGCCGTGGCGGAAGCCAGGCGCGAAGTCATCCTGTGCGGCGGGGCGTTCGGATCGCCACAGCTGCTCCTGCTCTCCGGCATCGGACCGGCGGTGGAACTCGCGGCGCACGGCATCCCGCTTGTCCACGAATTGCCGGGCGTCGGCAAGAACCTGCAGGACCATCTCGATTTCATCCTCGCCTGGAAGTCCAGACAGACGGATTTGATGGGCATCGGCCTCAGCGGCATGCCCGGCCTGATCCGGCACATGCTGCGCTGGCGCAAGGACGGAACCGGCATGATCGCCACGCCCTATGCCGAAGGCGGCGCTTTCCTGAAATCCGACCCGGCGATCGAGCGGCCCGACCTGCAATTGCATTTCTGCATCGCCATCGTCGACGACCATGGCCGCAAGCTGCATATGGGCTACGGGTTTTCCTGCCATGTCTGCGTGCTGCGGCCCTATTCGCGCGGCGAGGTGGGTTTGAACAGCGCCGATCCGCTGGCGCCGCCGCGCATCGATCCGCGTTTCCTCGAGGACGAGCGCGACGCCGACCTTCTGCTCAAAGGCGTGCGGAAGATGCGCGCCATATTGGAGGCGCCGGCGCTGGCCAAATATCGCGCCAGGGAAATCTACACCGCCGGCGCTTCGAGCGATGCCGAGCTGATGGCGCATATCACGGCGCGCGCCGACACGATCTACCACCCGGCCGGCACCTGCAAGATGGGCGTCGACGACATGGCCGTGGTCGACGCGCAGCTCAAGGTGCGCGGGCTGGAAGGGTTGCGCGTCGTCGATGCCTCGGTGATGCCGACCCTGATCGGCGGCAACACCAATGCGCCGACGATCATGATTGCCGAGAAGGCCGCGGATATGATCCGGGCCGCGGTCTGATCGTCGGCCTTGGTCGGACCAGCCATTTTCGGTTCTGTCGCTAGGACATCGTCTTTGCCTGCCCGCCGATAGGATCGAGTCCATCTGGTCAGACCAAATTGACGATTTGCGCTTCCCCTTTTGCCGTCCTCACCTTAGGATGGGTTTACTATTTTGCACCCCGAAATAAGTAGCCAGCTAAGGGAGGAACGGCATGGCCGGCAAGAAGATATTGATGCTCGTTGGCGAGTTCAGCGAGGAATACGAGATTTTCGTCTTTGAACAGGCCATGCACGCGGTGGGGCACACCGTCCATGTCGTGTGCCCGGACAAGAAGGCGGGCGACGTGCTCAAGACCTCGTTGCACGACTTCGAAGGCCACCAGACCTATACCGAAAAGCTCGGCCACGATTACATCCTCAACAAGACCTTCGCCGAGGTGAATCCGGCCGACTATGACGCGGTTTACGCCGCGGGCGGGCGCGGACCGGAATATATCCGCATCGACAAGCGCGTGCAGGCGCTGGTCAGGCATTTCCACGAGACCGGCAAGCCGATCTTCACCATTTGCCACGGCGTGCAGATCCTGATCGCGGTCGACGGCGTGGTGCGCGGCAAGAAAGTGGCGGCGCTGCAGTATTGCGAGCCGGAAGTGACGCTTGCCGGCGGTATCTATGTCGACGTCGCCCCGACCGGCGCGCATGTCGACGGCAATCTGGTGTCGGCGAAAGGCTGGCCGGGCCTTGCCGCTTTCATGCGGGAATGCCTGAAGGTGCTCGGCACCGAGATCCGCCACGGCGAAGCGCTGATGCGCGATGACCGAAAGGCGGCCTGAACTTGTCCTTTGCGCAATTCCGGACGGAAAACCGCTACGCACTTTTCCTGGAATTGCTCGAACCGCGGCGCGCGGCTATCGACGCCGCTCGCCGCCGGCTTTCCTGGCATCCGCAGCGTCCAGGCGGTCAAGCAGGTCGCTCAGCCGCCGGGGCACCTCTTTTTCCAGGCGAAATGCCGGCAAGGTGCGCAAAAAGCGCTTTGTCGCTTCGCTGCCTGCCTGCCGCCTGATATCGTTGGCCAATTCGGCGCGCCGGTTGCCGTTGTTGCCGTTCATCGTCCCAAAATCCTGTGTCGGCTTCGAAACTCCTCCAGCCCGTTTATGGTTCCCGCAACGGCATTCGAGGGCAAGCAAAGCCGCGTGATACGGTAAAATTTGAATTAATTTGGAACCATGGTTCGGCATCGGCGGCGAGCGCTTACCCCTTGATTTTTGGCCTCCAAACCTCGATATCGGGCGCAAATCCAGACCAATCCGAATGACGGGAAACGGCGATGAGCGACCAGGCAAAAGACGAACGCACGCCCGAAGATATGGAAGCCACCCAGGCTTCCGGCGAGCGCGCGGAAGGTGGCGTCGACGGCGACTATGAAGCGCTCGTGCGGCTGCTGAAGGAAAACGAGGAACTGAAGGACCGCGCGTTGCGCGTCGCGGCCGAAATGGAGAATTTGCGGCGGCGCACCGCGCGCGACGTGCATGACGCGCGCACTTACGCGGTGGCCAATTTCGCGCGCGACATGCTGTCTGTATCGGACAATCTGCGCCGCGCGCTCGATGCCATTCCGGCCGAGGCCAAGGCTTCCGGCGATGCCGGCTTCAAGGCGCTTATCGAGGGTGTCGACCTCACCGAACGCGCCATGCTTTCGGCGCTGGAGCGCCACGGCGTGAAGAAACTCGCGCCCGAAGGCGAGAAGTTCGATCCGAACTTCCACCAAGCGATGTTCGAAGTGCCCAATCCGGAGGTCCCGGCCGGCACCGTCGTGCAGGTGGTGCAGCCCGGCTATTCGATCGGCGAGCGCGTGTTGCGGCCGGCGATGGTCGGTGTTGCCAAGGGTGGCCCGAAGGCAACCGCCGAGGCGAAGGTCGAGCCCGGCCCGGTGAACGAGCAGGCCGAGAAGGATGCGTGAATAGGGGAGTAAGGGAGTAGGGCACTAAGGGAGTAGGGGAAGCGGAACCGTACTTTGACGCGGTTCTATGCTATTCAACTTTCCCTATTGCCCTACTCCCTTACTGCCCTACTCCCCTATGTCCTTGAACCCCATCGCCTTGCTCGACTATGCCGGCGTCGCCGTCTTCGCGGCGACGGGCGCGCTTGCCGCATCGCGCAAGCAGCTTGATATTATCGGCTTCCTGTTCCTGGCCAGCATCACCGGCATCGGCGGCGGGACGCTACGCGACGTCATCCTCAACCTGCCCGTATTCTGGGTCGCCAACAGCGGCTATGTGCTGATCTGCGCGGTCGTCGCGGTGCTGGTCTTCTTCAGCGCCCACCGCTTCGAATCCCGCTACAAGCTGCTGCTCTGGCTCGATGCCGTCGGCCTTGCCGCGTTCTCGGTGATGGGCGCGGCAAAGGGGCTGGCCATCAC
>NZ_RZSA01000749.1:0-3418 GCF_003998075.1 Mesorhizobium sp. M2A.F.Ca.ET.037.01.1.1
CGGGAATGCGGCCGCAAAACCCGCTAGCCGTTCCCGCTTCGCCTCTACCACAGATTCTTGCCGTCGATGACCACCACCTCGACCTTGTCCAGGTCGAAATCGTCGAACAGGCGCGAATTGACGCTGATCTTCGGGTTGTCGAAATCCGGCTTCCCGGTCGACCAGTCAGGCGTCTCAGTGAAGGTGCCGCAACCGCAAATGGCGCAGAAACCATGCTTCACGGTCTTCGAGCCCCAGCGATAGAAGGAGACGTTCTCCGGCGGGCTCGTGAGCTTGAATTGCGACGGGACATAGTAGGCCCACAGCGACCCGCGCTTCGAGCAGAACGAGCATGTGCATTGCGTCACCGTCTGCGGCGCCTCGGCAACCTCGAAGGTTGTCGCCTTGCAATGGCAGCTGCCTTTGATGGTCATGAACTCACCTCTCCGTTGTCCGCCGCCCGCATTGCACGCAATTCCGAACGGAAAACCGCTTCGCACTTTTCCTGGGAATTGCTTCGTGGCAAGGCAACATAAAGAAGCCGTCCTGACAACTGTCTGGCAGCAGCTTCAGCAGAGATGTTGGCGTGCTCGAAGGCTAGTAAGAGGGCGGCGGGACGAACAGGCAGATGGTCTTGCCGGCGTCGAGCCCAGCCTGATGCGCGCACCAGTGATATTCGCCGTCGGGCGAATTCTTGATCCGCTTGTCGCTGTAGGCCACCACCTCGCCCGTGCCTTTTATGACATAGCCTTCGGGCCGCTCGCTGATCGATGACTGCGGCACTTCCTTGCAATCGAAGTTGGCACAGCAGGCAAAGGGGTATTTCCAGCCTTGTGGCACGGCCGCCGTAGGCTGGGCGTCGTGCGCGATGGCCGGCGGCGTCAGCACCGAGACAGCTCCAACAGCGAAGAGGGAGAACAACAGTCGGCCAGCCGGTCGAGCGGCTTGGGCCGATCTTGATGTGGCAGCAGACATCGAAACGTTCCTTTCGAGCATCAAGCGTTTCAGCTTGCCCGTTCCCGGAACGTGTCTTCCCAGTGGCCGGATCGTCGGTCGCAGTTTATGCCGCGTCCGGCCATAAATGCTTCTATCCCACAGCTCGGATGCTGAGCTGATTCCATAGCCAGCGCAAGAAGTGGGCGCGCCATGGCGACGCGCCGGTTTCAAGCTTCGGCGACGGAAAGGATGCGCAGACCTGGGTGGCAACTCCAGACAACGGCCTGCGCCCAGGGTGCCTAAGAACGAAGTTCCTCCAAAGGAAGTTCCGACCTTCAGCCGTCGGCGTGTTCACGATATTGCGGCAGATCGTCTGTAATCGTGAACCACGGCGCCTTTGAACCGACGAAGATATGTGCGCTCGGGCGAATGCCTGGATCGTCCATCAGCGTCCCCATGGCGACATGGACATAGGCGCCTTCGCGGACCAATGAATAGACGAGCGAGCCGCAGCGGCCGCAATGCGCGTCATGGCCGCTCTCGTCGCCGAAAATCAGCAGCCTGGTCGCCCGCGGTGAGACGGAACTTGCCGCGCTCGATGCCGGCGAAGGGCTTGAACGCCGCCCCCGTCGTGCGCCGGCAGTTGGAGCAGTGACAGTTCGCGGCATAGACGAATTCGTCCGCCACTTCATAGTGGACGGTGCCGCAGAAGCATTTTCCGGTAAGTTTGCGCGTCACCGGCTTTTCTTCCTTTGCGCAACGGCAGCATATGCCCAGATTCAGGTTAGGCTGAGCCGAGAATAGCGGTTTTCAAGAACCGGAGCGGAGCGTACTTAAGGTACGTGAGCACCGGAAGCGCAGGAAATCGCCGTTCGCAGGCCGGCCTCACCTGAATATGGGCATATCCTAATCCAGGTCCGCCACCGCTTCGCCTGCACCACCCTCGATGCGATGCGAGAGCGAAGCTTCCATGAACTCGTCGAGGTCGCCGTCGAGCACGCTCGACGGCGAGGTGCTTTCGACGCCGGTGCGCAGATCCTTCACGAGCTGATAGGGCTGCAGCACGTAAGAGCGGATCTGGTGGCCCCAGCCGATGTCGCTCTTCGACGCCTCCGTGGCGTTGGCGACCGCCTCGCGCTTCTTCAGCTCTTCCTCGTAGAGGCGCGAGCGCAGCATTTCCCAGGCCTTGGCGCGGTTCTTGTGCTGCGAGCGCTCGGCCTGGCAGGCGACCGCTATGCCGGTCGCGAGATGGGTGATGCGGACCGCCGAGTCGGTGGTGTTGACGTGCTGGCCGCCCGAGCCCGAGGAACGATAGGTGTCGATGCGCACGTCGGATTCGGAAACATTGATCTCGATCGAGTCGTCGATGACCGGATAAACCCAGACGCTGGCGAAGGAGGTGTGGCACCGCGCATTGCTGTCGTACGGCGAGATGCGCACCAGGCGGTGGACGCCGGATTCCGTTTTCAGCCAGCCATAGGCGTTGTGGCCCTTGATCAGCACGGTGGCGGACTTGATGCCCGCCTCCTCGCCGTCATGGACTTCCAGCACCTCGACCTTGAAGCGGCGGCGCTCGGCCCAGCGCGTGTACATGCGCAGAAGCATCGAGGCCCAGTCCTGGCTTTCGGTGCCGCCCGCGCCGGCATGGATTTCGAGATAGGTGTCGTTGGCGTCGGCTTCGCCGGAGAGCAGCGTCTCGACCTGCCGAGCCTTCGCCTCGCCCTGCATCGAGCGCAGCGCAGCCTCCGCTTCCGCGATGATGCCGTCGTCGCCCTCTTCCTCGCCGAGCTCGATCAGGCCGATATTGTCTTCCAGCGCCTGGGTCAGCCCCTTGACGGCGGCGATACCGTCCTCGAGCTCCTGGCGCTCCCGCATCAGCTTCTGCGCTTCGATCGGATCATTCCAGAGGCTGGAATCCTCGGCGCGCGAATTCAGGTACTCAAGCCGCTTTACAGCCTGATCCCAGTCAAAGATGCCTCCTCAGCAGGGTTATCGCCTGCCTGATTTCGTCGACAATGTTGAGCGTTTCCGCGCGCATGGCTCTTCGTTCGGTCCTGTCTTTTCGGTCTTTTCGGAATAGGCGCGATACATAGGCACGGCATCGCCGCCTGTAAAGCGAAATGGGCCGACGGTTTCGCGCCGGCCCATTCCGGATTGCAGGAGATCAGTAGAGCCCGCCGCCGCCGTCCTGGATGGCCTGGTTGGCCTGCGGCGACAGCGCGCCGCCCGAGCCGTTGGAGCCATCCGCGCCCATGCCGATCACCCAGTAGCTGTCGGCCGGACCGGTGCCGGGCTTGAACGCCTCGACGATGGTGTTGGGATCGCCTTCGGCGGCGCGCATGCCGGTCTTGCGGTTGATGGCAATGAGCTTCATGCCGTCCGGAACCTGGAAGTCGGTGTTCGGCTTGCCGTCCAGCGCCACACGCATGAAATCCTTGAAGATCGGCGCGGCGAGACCGCCGCCCGTGGCGCCCTTGCCGAGGCCGCGCGGCGTGTCGTAGCC
>NZ_RZSA01000074.1:0-11983 GCF_003998075.1 Mesorhizobium sp. M2A.F.Ca.ET.037.01.1.1
TCCGCGGCCTGACCAAATCCTTTGCGGGCGAACTCGCGCTCGACCGCGCCGATCTCGATATCGAGCGCGGCCGGGTGCACGGCCTTGTCGGCGCTAACGGCGCCGGCAAGTCGACGCTGATCCGCTGTCTCGCCGGCGTCACCAGTCCGGACCAGGGCAGCGTGACCATCGCGGGCAATGAGCTTCAGCTGGGCACGCCGAAGGCGTCCGAGCGCGCGGGCCTCGCCTTCATCCATCAGGAACTCAATCTGATCCCGCATTTCAGCGCCCTGCAGAACATGCTGCTCGGTGCGCCGAAGGTGACGCGGTTCGGCATGATCGACTGGAAGCGCTCGGGCGTCGCCGCGCGCGCCGCGGCCGAGCGCGTCGGCATCCGGTTTCCGCTCGACACGAAAGTCTCGGAGCTCTCGGTCGCCCAGCGCTGGCTGGTCATGATCGGCAAGGCGCTTACCCGCGACGCCAGCATGATCGCGATGGACGAGCCGACAGCCTCGCTCTCCGCGCCGGAAAGCGAGCAGCTCTTCGCCATCATCCGCGATCTCGCCGCCCAGGGCGTCGCCATCCTCTACGTGTCGCATCGGCTGGAAGAAGTGCTGCAGCTTTGCGACAGGATCACCGTGCTCCGCGACGGCCGCATCGTCAGCCAGGCCGAGCGCGGCGCGCTGGATAAGAAGGGATTGGTTCGCGCCATCATCGGCCATGCCATCCGCACGCCGGATGAGCGCGACCGCCTTGCCCCCGACCGCAGCCGGCAGCCGGTCTTTTCCGCACGCTCCATTGCCTGGAAGCAGGCGGTGAAGGATGTGAGCCTCGATCTCTACAAGGGGGAGGTTCTGGCGCTCGGCGGGCTCGTCGGGGCCGGCCGCACCGAATTCGCTCATCTCGTTGCCGGGCTCGCTCGCCCCGAGGCCGGCCATTTCGAACTGGACGGCAAGCGGCTCAATGTCGCCAACCCGTCCGAGGCGGTCGAGACAGGAATCGCCCTGGTGCCTGAGGAGCGCCGCTCGCAAGGGGTGATGCTGCAGCAATCTGTAGCTTTCAACATCAACATCTCAACACTGAAGCTGCTGCGCAGCGTGCCCGGTCTTCCGTTCCTTTCCGACGCCAAGGGCCGGCGGCAGGCGGAAAGCCTTGTCGCCCATCTCGGCATCAAGACGCCGAGCGTGACGGCCAGGATCGCCGGCCTTTCCGGCGGCAATCAGCAGAAGGCGTTGATCGCGCGCTGGCTGAATGCCGGCACCAGACTTTTAATCCTCGATGAGCCGTCGCGGGGCGTCGATGTCGGCGCGCGCGAGGAGATACATGACGCGATCCGCGCGCTTGCCCGCTCCGGCGTCGGCATCCTGGTGATCTCCTCCGACGTCGAGGAACTCACTTTGCTGGCCGACCGCGTCCTGGTGATGCGCGAGGGCCGCATCACCGGCGAACTCACCGGCGCCGACATCACCGAAGCGCACATCATCGAGCTCAGTTATCACGACGCGCATGACGATCAAGGAGAAGCGGCATGACGGCCGAGACTGTCCCCGTGGCAAAGGAAGCGCCGCAGGCCCGCAGGTCCTCGTGGAAGCGGACCGCACTGATCGGCCTGTCGCGCTACGGAACGATCATCGGGCTGCTCTTGATGGTGTTGTTCTTCTCCATCAACGCGCCTGGCGTTTTCCTGTCGCGCGCCAATTTCCTCAACATCCTGAGCCAGGCTTCGCTCACCGCGATCATTGCCAGCGGCTTGACTTATACGCTTGTAGTCGGCGAGTTCGATCTCAGCATCGGCTATGTGGCAAGCTTCGTCGGCCTCATCGTCACCGGCCTGATGGCCTATGAAGGCTTTCCAATCTGGCTGAGCATCATCTGCGCGCTCGCCCTCGGCGCCGGCATCGGCATCCTCAACGGCCTGCTGGTGACCAAGGTCCGGATCAACGCGGTGATCTCGACCCTTGGCATCGGCACGATGCTGACCGGCATCGGCTTCACCTACAGCGCCTTTCCGATCGCCACCGGCATCCCGCGCGCCTTCACCGACATCTCGCTCGGCCGCATCGTCTTCGGTCTGCCCAACCCGGTGATCATCATGGTCGTGGTGCTGCTGGCGCTCTGGACCGTGCTCAACAAGACCGACATCGGCCAGAAGATGCAGGCCGTGGGCAGCAACATGGAGGCGGCGAGGCTGTCCGGCATTCGCGTCGACCGCATCAAGATCTTCGCCTTCGCCACCGCCGGCTTCTGCGCCGCACTCACCGGCACGCTGCTCTCGTCGCTGCTCGGCAGCGGCACGCTGGCCGCCGCCGACGGCTACCTGCTCGACGCCTTTGCCGCGGTGTTCCTCGGGTCCGCCACCTTGCGCGAGGGCGAGTTCCACATTACCGGAACGCTGGTCGGCGTGCTGATCCTGGCGGTCGGCTTCAACGGGCTCAGCATCTTCGGCGCGCCCACCCATTTCCAGCCGATCTTCAAGGGCGGGATCCTGGTTCTCGCCGTCGGCATGTCGGCGCTCGCGCGGCGCTACGCCGCCTCGGCGTGAGAGGCGTCACCGCTCGAGACGGTTTCAGGCGTCAGCCGAGATATTTGTTGAGGATCGACATGCCGCCGGAGCGGATCGTCTCCGGCTTCATCTCGTCGACGATCTCGCCATGCGTCATGACGTAGAGCCGGTCGCAGACCCGGGTTGCGACGTCGGTGCGCTGCTCGACAAGAAGCAGCGAGGCGCCGCGTTGGCGCAACTCCAGCATCGCCTTGACCACGATGTCGACGGCAACGGGAGAAAGCGCCACCGACGGTTCGTCGAGCAGCATGATCTCGGGGTCGCTCATCAGCATGCGGCCGATCGCGACCATCTGCTGCTCGCCGCCGCTGAGGAATGACGACAGCCGCTGGCGATAGGCCTTGAGGACAGGAAAGAGGTCGTAGACAGACGCGAGCAATGTCTGGGTGCGCGCCCGGTCATGGCGCAGATGCAGGGCACCGAGTAGCAGATTGTCCTCGACTGACTGGTCGAGGAACAGGCGGCGCCCCTCCGGCGCGATCGCGGCCAACCCGCGGGCGATGCGGTGGGTGGGGAGCGCCGAGACATCGGTGCCGCCGATGCGGATCAGGCCGCGCCGCTGCTTGACGAGGCCCATGATGGCGCGCAGCACTGTTGTCTTGCCGGCGCCGTTCGGTCCTAGCAAGGCGACGGCCTCGCCCTTGCTGACGCTCAGCGCCACGTCGCGCACGACGTCGAAGCGGCCATAGCCGGCGCTTAACGAGTTGATTTCGAGGGTGGGCTGTTCGCTCATTCGCCGAGATACACCTGTCTGACCACCGGGTCGGCACGCACTTCATCGGCGGAGCCGGTGAGGATCACTTCGCCGGCGTTGAGCACGGTCACGCGGTCGCAGAGCGGGAACAGGAAGCGCGTCTGGTGCTCGATGATGATCATCGTCACGCCCTGAGTCTTCAGACTGGCTAGGATCGCGGCCAGATGCCTGACCTCCTCGGCGGACAGTCCGGTCGCCGGCTCGTCGAGCACGATGATGTCCGGCCCGGCCACGCAGACCGAGGCGAGCTGCGTCAGCTGCTCGATGCCGTGCGGGACGTCTGCTACCTGCCTCGCCGTCCAGTCGCCGGCGCCGACGAGGCTGAGAGCCTCGCTGGCACGGCGTTGCATGGCCGCGAGGTCGCGCCGGCCGGAGGCAAGCATCGGCCAGAGCGGCGCGCGGCGGACGATGCGCGGCACGCGATCGAAGAGCCCGACCATGACGTTCTGCGTCGGCGTCAGTTCCTTGACCAACTGCGCGGCCTGGAAGGTGCGCCGCAGTCCCAGCCGCGAGCGGCTGCTCGCCGGCATGCCGTCGACGCGTGTACCCTTGAGTAGGACTTCCCCGGCATGCGGCGTCAGGCGGCCAGATATCACATTGGCCAGCGTGCTCTTTCCCGAGCCGTTCGGGCCGATCAGGCCATGGATATGGCCGCGGCGGACGACCAGGTCGATATTGCGCAGGACCTTCGGGCCGAGCCCGTAGCCGAATTCGATGCCCCGGCACTCCACGATGACCTCGGAGTCTTTTGGCGAAGCGTACGAGGGCGCAATAGCGGGCGGGGCAGTCAAGGCTTCGGCCGCGGCGGCATCTGCCACCTGGGCTGTCCCGCCGGCGCGCCGTGCAAGCGCGCGCCGCGCAATGCCGACGACACCGTCGGGCAACAGCGTGATCGCCAGGATCGAGAGCGCTCCGTAGACGATCTCCTGCAGCCAGGGATTGATGTTGACGACATTCGGGAACATCGAGACGAACATGGCGCCGACGACCGGACCGATGCTTGTGTTGATGCCGCCGATCAGCACCATCACAAGCACGTTCAGCGACACCGACCAGTCGAACTGGCTGGGAGAGACGACGCCGAGGAACGAGAAGAGCCAGCCTGCCCCTCCGGCCATCGCGGCCGAGACGCCGAAGACGCCGACCTTGATCGCCGCCGTGCGCGCGCCGGCGGCCTCAGCGAACGGCTCGGCGTCGCGGATCGAAAGCAGGATCGGGTAGAGCGGCGAATGGCGAATATTCCAGACCAGGCCGAGGCAGGCGAGCAGCGCCAGCATGATGCACCACACCAAAGGTGTGCCGAGCCATTCCAGGCTTGCCGGGAAATCCGGAAAGGCCGGGCCGAGCAGTCCCTGTAGGCCGCCGGTGACGGTGACCATGTCGGTCGCCAGGACCGTCAGCACCAGCGTGAAGATGAAGGTGGTGATGGCGAAGTAGAGGCCGCTGACCCTAAGCGACATTGCGCCCACGGCCATGCCGATCAAGCCCGTTGCCGCCAGGACCAGCATGAGCAGGCCGAAGACGTTCCAGCCATAGTCGTTGGCAAGGATCGTCGTCGCGTAGGCGCCGATTCCGAAAAAGCCGCCTTGGCCCAGCGAATACAGGCCGAGCATCCCGGCCACGAGGTCGAGGCTGATCGCAAGGATGCCGAAGACAGCGGCCACCAGCAGTAGGCTCTGCAGGCCGAGGTCGGTTTGGGCGACATAGGCGGTGGCCGCTAGATAGGCGATCAGGGCAGCGGCCAGCCCGGCGGCGCGCCAGCGGCCGATGCGAAGCCTTGGAGCGGCGGCGCCCGACTGAGTATCGAATGCAGGGGCCATGCTCACCTCAGCCGCGCGTCATGGCCGCTCGGCGCGGGCGAAACAGTGGATTGCTGGTGCTGAACAGGCCTTTGGGCGAGACGATCAGGATCAGCACGAGCACGATGAAGGGGAACCAGTCCGAGGCCTGTGAATTGATCAGCGCGTTGGCGCCTTCGGCGCAGACGCCGAGCAGCACGCCGCCGAACATCGCCGCTATCGGCCGCTCGGTGCCGCCTCCGATCATCATGGCTATGAAGCCGTAGGTCCCGAACGTATCGCCGAGATAGGGATTGGCGAAGGTCGAAGGTCCGATGAGCAGGCCCGCGATCCCCGCGTAAACGGCGGAGACCGTGAAGGCGACGATCGCGACGATTGCTGTGTTGGCGCCGATGGCCGATGCCATCTCGGGATCGGCTGCCGTCGCCATGCCGAGCTTGCCGAACAGCGTATAGCGCCGCACGATCTCGAAGCCGGCGGCAAGCACCGCGGCGGTGACGATGGCGAGAAGCTGCTGGGCAGTCAGCACCGCGCCGCCGATCGGCAGGCTGATGCCGTTGAGGATCGGCGGAAAAGCCTGCGACGTCGGGCCCCAGATATAGGCGGCCGCATTTTCGACGATCACTGCGAAGCCTAGCGTCGACACCAGCCAGCCGAAGCTGAAGCGGTTCGACAAAAGGATCGGCCGCACCGCGATGACATAGGACAGGATGCCGACGATGCACGAGCACGCCAGGCCGGCAAGCGCGGCCAGCCAGACCGGATAGCCGGAGGAGGCGAGCTCGGCGGTGACCATGACGGTCACCATCATCAGCTGGCCCTGCGCGAAATTGATGATGCGGGTGACGTAGAACGAGATCGCGAGCGCCATGCCGATCAGACCGTAGATCGATCCTATCGCTACCCCGCTCAACACGAATTGCAGCACTGGTGGCTTGCCCCTCTCCCCTCGCCGGCGTCGCCTCCTCAGCCGGCTTGACCGCCTCGCGGGAGACGCTTCCGTCGGATAGCCGCCCGAATTCAAGATGAACCGTCGGGCGGGGGTTCCATGCCGCAATTTGTCCAGCTCTGGCCTGCTGCGCCGGTGTCAAAAACCTAGTCGAAAATGACCGTCCGGAAATAGCTGATGCGAGTGACATAACAGCTATGAGCGCAGCGATTGAACGGCGTTTCGGAACGGTGAAACGCGGGGCGCGGCGAGGCGGTCCAAGGCGTCTTTCGGCGCGCGGTTTTAGGAAGTTGGTTTGGTATAAAAGCAAGTGGGAGCAATAAGTTATCCTAGATGCCGAGCTCCCTTTTTGCGATACCGATGATCGTGCCCGGTCGGCTTCTCCAGTGGCATTGACAGGGTCGCTGAACCGGCTTCGGGGCGCTGGCGCTCGCGTTGACAAGGCCTGGCGACGGGATAGCAAAATCCATCACCGAGAGGGCGCGGGAAGCGCAGGGCAATTGAGCGATCGGGTTGTCGGTTCCTGCCCACCGATCGCAGGGAGGAAAATCAGACATGAGAAAACTCGCGACGACTTCCGCGATGTTGCTGGCCACGACGGCGTTCTGGGGGCTCTGCGTTCAAGCCAGCGCGGCGGACGAATATCTCATCGGCCTCATCGCGGGAACGACCGGCGCCTATGGTTCGACCGGTGTCGCCACGGTGAACGGCTCGCAGATGGCGGTCGACGAGGTCAACGCCGCCGGCGGTGTCGATGGCCACACCTTCAAGCTCGACCCGCATAACGACAATGCGTCGGCCACGCTGTCCGGGCAGCTCTATGAGAAGCTGATGTCGCAGGGCGCGATCGCTATTGCCGGCTCGCCCGACACCGGCCCGGTCACGGCGCAACTGGCTGAGCGCCATAAGTTCCCGACCATCGGCGTCGTCGACGATGGCGGCCTCACCGTCAATCCGGACGGGCCGACCAGCCCGCCGAACCCGTGGGTCTTCGACTTCGGTCTCAACACCTTTGCCTGGGGCGAGAAGATCGGCCAGCATGCATTGAAGCACTGCCCCGATGGCCTCGCGGTGCTGCATGATCCATCCACATACGGGCAGGGCGGTCTGTTCGGCATCCAGCTTGCCTATGACAAGGCCGGCAAGAAGATCGCCATGGATCACACCATCACCGAGAACTGGTCGACGGGCGCGACCGCTGGCCTGATGCCGGAGGTCAACGCCATCAAGGCCGCAGGCATCAAATGCGTCGACGTGTGGCTCACCCCGCAGGACCAGGCTGCCTTCGTGCAGGACCTGCATTCGATTGGTTACGACGCCATCGTCTACGGCAATGACGAGACCAACGCCGACGATACCTACTCGAAGCTCGCCGGCGACCTTGCCGATGGAACGATCACCGCGATGCTGACGACCGAGCTGCATCCGGGTCCGGAACTTCTGGCGTTCAAGGACGCCTACAAGAAGAAGTTCAACGTCGATGCCACGCCCTTCTCGGCGGGCGCCTATGACAGCATCAAGATGCTGGCGCAGGTCATCAAGGACGTGAAGTCGACGAATCCGAAAGACCTGCAGAAAGGCTTCAACGCGGTCCAGGGCTTCAAGGGCATGACCGGCAATATCAGCTTCTCCGAAAAGAGCCACATCACCATCACCGCCGAGCAGGTGACGCTGGTCAAATACGACGCCAAGAGCAAGACCTGGGTCGAAGTCACGGATTGACGTCTGGCTTAAAAACACACGGGCCGGTCCATCGGGCCGGCCCGGAGCCGTTTTTGATGTCCGTTTTCTAGAGCTGAACCATCCAGCTTTCAGGAACGAGGCGGAAGCCATCCCCCGCCTTCACCAGATGCGCGAACCCGGGCAGATGCAGGTGCCCGCCGGTGACGAGCAGCCGCTCGTTGGCGACATGCTCGAAGATCTTGCGGCGGTTTTCATGCGCCAACGCTTCATCAACGTCGAACTCGCTGGTGACCTGCGGCCGCGGAATCTGGATCTCCGGCACGTGCACCGTGTCGCCCCACATCACCAGCGTTTCGCCGGCCGAGTCGAGCTGATAGCCGCTATGGCCGGGCGTGTGTCCAGGCAGCGGAAGCTGCCGGATGCCCGGCACTACCTCGCCGCCTTCGGCGGGATGGAAATGACCCCGATAGCTGGACAGCAACGCATCGGCCGAACCGGTATAAGGCCGCGCCGCGGCGGACTTTTCAGCCTTCTCGGGATTGGACCAGAAGTCGAGATCATCCCGGTGAACGATGACTTCAGCCCGTGGAAAGAGCGGCTTGCCCGAAGTGTCCATCAGGCCGCTCGAATGGTCGGGATGGATATGGGTGAGCAGGACGGTGTCGAAGTCCGTGGGCTTGAAGCCGGCGGCTTCGAGATTCTGCGGCAGCAGCCCCATGGAATAGACCGTGGTCGACCCGCCTCCGGCGTCGACCAGGACGGTGTTCTTGCCCGTCTCGATCACGAAGGCATTGACGGTGAGACGCGGTTCCGTGTGCCGGAACTGCTCGCGCATCAGGCCCTCCATGTCGCCGCGATCCGTCCCGCGCAGGATGGCCACGCTGATATCGAGGAAACCGTCATTGATGACGGTCACCATGGCATCGCCCACTCGGCGTCTGTAGACCCCCGGCGTCTGTTTGCGCGGCTCGTCCGTCATCATTTCCTCCCGGTGCGACAGGCGCCTTTGGCGCCTCCTCTTGTCGCTCAGCAGTTTTGCGCGATTGGCAAGGCGGAGTGAAGCGATGAGGCAGTGCGGAATCAGGATAACAGCTATGGCGCTTGTCGCATGACAGGCCTTGCCGACGATGCCGAAAGTGTCCGGCTTTCAACCCACCGCACAGCTCAGGCGTCCGATGCCCCGCCCGGCATGAAACATAACTGATATTCCCTGGGCGGATATGTCTTGAGCCAGCCAAAAAGGGGATGGTCGCGGCGAGGAAAAGCAGGTCGCGAAGGGCTTCGCGACGGGCCGGCAAGGCCTGGTTCGGGAGGTGGCGCAATGGCCAAGGCGCGGTTGTCGCAGGAGGGCGTGGTGTTCGCGCTCGCCGTCGCGCTGTTCGTGGTTTTCGCCGCCACGCTGAACAATTTCCTGACCGCGGGAAATCTGATCGCTCTGGTGCGCAGCGTCTCCATCCTGGGCATATTGGGCCTCGGCATGGGGCTGGTCGTCATCGGCCGCGGTATCGACCTTGCCATGGTGGCGACCATGGTGGTGTCGCTGTCCTGGGTGCTGTCGATGGCGCAGGCCGGTATGCCCTTCGACACGGCTCTGGTCTACGGCGCCCTGCTGGCACTGGTATCCGGTTTGGGGAGCGGCATCCTGATCGCCTATGCAGACATTCCCGCCATCTTCACTACGCTTGCGATGGGCCTCGTGATGTATGGCTCGGGACGCGCCTTCCTGTTCCAGATCGACGTTCAGAACTCGCCTGCCGGCGTCGACTGGTTCGACTTCCTTGGACGAGGGGCTTTCCTCGGCCTGCCGATGCCCATCGTCGCCTTTGCCGTGCTGGCCGCACTGGTCGCGCTGGTGTTGATGCGCACGCGCTTCGGCCGCTTCGTCTATGCGGCCGGAGACAATGCGCTCGCCGCGCGCATCACCGGCCTGCCGCTGCGCCCGCTGATCGTGGCGCAATATGTGATCAGCGCTCTGATCGCTTTCCTCGCCGGCGTGGTGATGGCCGCCGCCGTCTCGGGAATGAGCACGCGGGTCTACAACTCGACGATGATCTACGACGTGCTGCTGGTCGTCGTGCTCGGCGGCATCAGCCTCAGCGGCGGCCGCGGCAGCGTGCGCAACGTGCTGGTGGGGACGCTGCTGGTCGGCGTGCTCCTCAACGGCATGACCATCCTCGACATCACCTACACGACGCAGAACCTCATCAAGAGCCTGATCCTGCTGCTCGCCATCACGGTCGATAGCTTCATCAACCCCAGGGACGAGCAGACTTCGCAACAGAGCCAGGGCGACATCTGAAGACAAGCTTTGCAATCCAATGGGAGGAAATCATGAAATTCAGAACTATCCTGGCGGCCGGGCTCATGGCACTCGGCCTGGCGGGGGCCGCACATGCCGATGACGGCCTCGACAATCCGTCGCGCAATCCGTTCTACGACGGCCTCAAGGGCAAGCGCGTCGTCTTCATTCCGCTGGCCATGGGCTTCGACCTGACGGAGGGCTGGGCGGCGATCATGCGCAAGCAGGCGGCCGACCTCGGCTACACGCTCGAGATCCGCGACCCGAACTGGAGCACGGATGCCGGCACGCGGGCGCTGACGGCGCTCATCGCCGAAAAGCCAGACCTGATCATCGCGCACAATCCTGACGTCCAGTCCTATGCGCGCCTTTTGAAGCGTGCGATGGACGCCGGCATCAAGGTGGTCCAGCTCAACCTGGAATCGGTAGTGCCGACCGACGCCTATGTCGGCGCCGACTGGTCGCGCGTCGGCTATATCGAGTCGGACGCGCTGGTGAAGCAGTGCGGCACGGGATCGGGCAAGTCCGGCAAGATCGCGATCATCCGCGGCCAGCCAACAGCGGCGTCGGACCTCTACGAGCTCTATGCCTACAAGCAGACCTTCGCCAAGGACCCGGCGATCAAGATCGTGTCCGAGCAGGCCGCCCAGTATGATCCGGCCAAGGCGCGCGCCATCATGGAGACGGTGCTGCAGCAGCATCCCGATCTCTGCGGCGTGGTCGGCAACTGGGACAACCAGGATGTCGGCGCGGGCGCTGCCATCCAGGCGGCGGGCAAGGCAAACGACGTCTATGTCGTGACCTCGGGCGGCGGCAACCAGATCGGCTGCGACAACATCCAGAAGGGGCTTCTCGACCTGATCATCAGCTATGACGTGCCGCTGCAGGGCAACGCGATCAACCAGCAGATCGTCCAGACGCTGCTGTCGCCCGCCAAGGCAGGCGAATCGAAGACCTCCTACTACACGCCGCTGACGCTGCTGACGAAAGACAATATCGGTCCGCGCACCTGCTGGTCGCTCGACCAGTTGAAGTGAGCCGGGGCAAGTCAATCAGCATCATGTCAAGCGACACTCTAGCGTCTCTGCGCTCGCGCTATCTCCCCGATCATCTGATCGGGGAGATCATGTCCAAGCGATGGATCGACAACGCCATCCCGTTCACCGCGCTGGTGCTTACCGTGCTGGTGATGGGATCGATCATTCCCGACTTCCTGTCGCTGTCCAGCTTGTCGGATCTCGCCCGGCAGTTCGCCGAATTCGGGCTTGTCGTCCTGGCGCTCACCGTCGTCATGATCTCGGGCGGCATAGATCTCTCAGTGGCCTCGGTCTTTTCGCTGGCCGTTCTGTTCTCGCTCATCGGCGTGAATGTCTACGAGCTGCCCGTGCCGGCTGTTCTCGCCGGCATTCTCGGCATGGGAATGATCTGCGGCGCCATCAACGGCGTGCTGATCGGCTATCTGCGGCTGCGCGCCTTCCTGACGACGCTGGTCAGCCTGATCATCTTCCGCTCGCTCTACGAGATCGTCTTCGTGCGCATGTCGACCTCGATCATGTCGGGGTTCTCGATGTCGGATCTGTGGGTGTTCATCGGCGAAGGCACGGTGCTCGGCATTCCGGTGTCGCTGGTGATCACGCTGACCATCGCGCTTGCCTGGCATCTGGTGCTCTCTCGCATGCGACCCGGCTGGCGGTTGACGGCCGTCGGCGGGGCGCGGCGCTCGGCCTTCAATGCCGGGATCAATGTGCGCTTCATGGTGTTCCTCACCTATGTCGCGTCGAGCACCATGTGCGCGCTGGCCGGCTTCCTGTTCGCCGCACGCCTCGGCAGCACGGGGTCCGACACCGGCGTCGGCCTGGAGGTCCAGGCGCTGACCGCCGCGGTGCTCGGCGGGACCGCAATCGGCGGCGGCCGGGGCTCCGTCGCCAAGGCCATCATCGGCAGCCTGCTTGTGCTC
>NZ_RZSA01000750.1:0-3412 GCF_003998075.1 Mesorhizobium sp. M2A.F.Ca.ET.037.01.1.1
CTCCTCGACAACGCCGCCAAGAACGCCCGCGACATCAACGGCAAGAGCCGTTATCTCGACATCCCCGATCTCGGCCGGCAGCGCCCAGTTCGCCGGCTCCGCGGCGAAGTTGAAAACGCACAGCAATCTCTCGTCTTCCTGCTGGCGGATGAAGGCCAGCACATCGCCCTCGGCCTCGAGAAAACGGATGGAGCCGGCGATCAGTGCCGGATGACGCTTGCGCAGCGCAAGGATCGAACGGTAGGCCGCGAGCACGGAACCGCCTTCGCCATCCTGAATGTCGACCGCGCGGCCGCGATGCGCCAGCGGCACGGGCAGCCAGGGCTTGGCCGTCGAGAATCCGGCATTTTCCGCCTCCGCCTGCCAGACCATCGGCGTGCGGCAGCCGTCCCTGCCCTTCACGCCCGGCCAGAAACGGATGCCGACGGGATCGCGCAGATCCTCATAAGCCAGCTCGGCTTCCTCCAGCCCCAGTTCCTCGCCCTGATAGAGGCAGATCGAGCCGCGCAGGCATGACAGCAGCGCGATCGAGAACTTCGCCACCGCGTCCGGGCTCTCGCCGGGCCGCGTCCAGCGGCTGACATGGCGCACGACGTCATGGTTGGAGAAGGCCCAGCAGACCCAGCCGTCCGGGGCGGTCGTCTCGAACGCCTCCACGCAGCCGCGCACATGGGCGGCGGAAAATTGCGGGCTGAGCAGGTCGAAAGTGTAGCACATCTGCAATTTGTCGCCGCCGGAGACATAGGCGGCGAGCGTCTGCAGCGAACGCTCCTCGTCGCCCACCTCGCCGACCGCGGCGCGGTCCGGATATTCGTCGAGCAGCGCGCGGAAGCGTTTCAGGAAGTCGAGATTCTCGGGACGCGTCTTGTCGAAGAGATGCTCCTGGAAGGCATAGGTGCTGGTCGCACCGTTGGTGCCGGCGACGCTCGCGGCCAAAGGCGGGTTGTCGCGCAGCCAGCGGTCGTGGACATAGTAGTTGACGGTGTCCAGCCGAAAACCGTCGACGCCGCGCTCCAGCCAGAAGCGCACGGTGTCGAGCAGCGCATCCTGGACCTTCGGATTGTGAAAGTTGAAATCCGGCTGCGCGGCGAGGAAATTGTGCATGTAGTACTGCCGGCGGGTGGCGTCCCACTCCCAGGCGGGGCCGCCGAATAGCGATTGCCAATTGTTGGGCGCGCTGCCGTCCGGCTTCGCATCGGCCCAGACGTACCAGTCAGCCTTGGCATTGTCGCGGCTGGCGCGGCTTTCGACGAACCATTCATGCTTGTCGGAAGAATGCGAGATCACCTGGTCGATGATGAGCTTCAGGCCGAGCCGGTGCGCCTCGGCGATGAGCGCGTCGAAATCCTCTGGCGTGCCGAACATCGGATCGACGTCGCGATAGTCGGACACGTCATAGCCCATGTCGGCCATCGGCGACTTGAAGAAGGGCGACAACCAGACCGCGTCGGCGCCGAGAGAGGCGACATGCGCAAGCCTGGCCGTGATGCCATTGAGGTCACCGCTGCCGTTGCCGGTCGTGTCCTGGAAGGAGCGCGGATAGACCTGGTAGATGACGCAGCCGCGCCACCATTCACTCCCCCGCTCCGCATTCTCGTCAGCCATTAGAACCCTTCCTGCTGCGCGCTTTAGCGGCACGTTGCTCGATCATGAAATTGACGCTGCGTCCGGAGAGCGGTCGCGCGATGTCGTCAGGCTGCGCTTCGATTGCGGGGCGCCATTCAAAACCCTCGCGCGCAGGCAAGGAGAAGACGCATTGGCGGCGGTCGCCATTGACGAGGATCGCGAGGCGCTCGCCCTGGCTATCGCCGAGCAGCATGACGAGGCGATGTCGGCCGGCTTCGTTCCAGTCGGACTCGCCGAGCGGTACGCCGGTCTCGGTGAGCCAGGCCACGTCGGGAAATTCTCCACCATCGGCGGGCTCACCGGTTAGGAAGCGTGTGCCCGCCAGCGCAGGAAAGGCCCGGCGCAGCGCGGCAAGCGACGCTGTGTATTGCTCCAACGCCTGATCGCGGCCGGCCCAGTCGAGCCAGGTGATGGCGTTGTCCTGCGCATAGGCGTTGTTGTTGCCTAGCTGCGTGCGGCCGAACTCGTCGCCGGCCGTCAGCATGATGGTGCCGCGCGAGGCAAAGAGGGTGGCGAGCAACGCGCGCCGGTCGTTGGAGCGGGCCAGGCTGATCGCCTCGTCGTCCGTCTCGCCTTCGGTGCCGTTGTTCCAGGACAGATTGTCGTTATGGCCGTCGCGGTTCTGTTCGCCATTGGCCTCGTTGTGCTTGCGCTCATAGGCGACGATATCGGCGAGCGTCATGCCGTCATGCGCGGCGATGAAGTTGACCGTTCGGGTCGTCGGACGGCTGTCCCTGCCGAAGACGTCGGAGGAGCCGGCAAGCCGTGTCGCCAGCGCACCGATCGCGCCGGCGTCGCCGCGCCAAAAGCGCCTGACATCGTCGCGGTAACGGTCATTCCATTCCAGATAGGGCGGGCGGAAATTGCCGAGCTGGTAGCCGTTCGGGCCGATATCCCAGGGCTCGGCGATCAGCACGCGGTCGGCGAGCACGGGATCGCCGGCTATAGCCTGCAGCAGCGGCGCTTCCGGATCGAAGGCGCCATCGACGCGACCGAGCACCGGCGCCAGATCGAAGCGGAAACCGTCGACGCCGGCGAAGCGGACGAAGTGTCGGAGCGTGTCGAGCACCATCTCGCGCACCACCGGATGATCGCAGGCTACCGTGTTGCCGGTGCCAGTGTCGTTGACCAGTTGGCCATCCGGCTGATGCCCGTAGTAAGCCAGCGCATCGAGCCCGCGCAGCGACAGCGTCGGCCCGAGCCGGTCGCTCTCCCCGGTATGGTTGAAGACGAGGTCGAGTATGGTGCCGATGCCAGCCTCGCGCAGCGCGGCGACGGTGTCGCGCAACTCCCTCAGACCACCCGGCACCAGGCGCGGGTCGAGCGCCATGAAGGTAACGGGGTTGTAGCCCCAGGCGTTGCTTAAGCCCAATGGCGGCAGGTGCCGCTCGTCGATCGACGCGGTGACCGGCATCAGCTCGACGGCCGAGACGCCGAGACGCTTCAGGTGCTCGATGATGGCGGGATGGGCGAGCGCCGCGATGGTGCCCCGCTGCGCTTCCGGGATGTCGGGATGGAGCCTGGTGAAGGAGCGGACATTCAGTTCGTAAATCAGGCCGCCGGGATTGAAGAGGGGCGGCAAAGGCGCCACCGCCTCAAGCGGCGCCACCACTATCGCCTTGGGCATCAGGGGTGCGGTGTCGGCGCCCTCGTTGCGCTTGGCGGCAAGCCGCCAATGGTATTGGTAGGGACGATCGATCTCGACGGCGTAGGGATCGGTGAGCAGCTTGTCGGGATCGGACCACAGGCCGCGTTCCGGCGCATAGTCGCCATCGGCGCGGAAGCC
>NZ_RZSA01000751.1:0-3412 GCF_003998075.1 Mesorhizobium sp. M2A.F.Ca.ET.037.01.1.1
GTCATGCCCTGCGTCGTACCGCCGCTCAGCATCAACAGCAGGGCCTTGGTCTTTGCCTCGGTGAACGCGGTTTTGGGATCGAACGGGCCATAGGGCGCATAGCGGTAGAAGAGATCGGGCACCAGCACGGCATAGCCATGCCCAGCGAGGCGCTCCGCCATCTGGTCGAGCACCGGACGCGGACCGAAAATATCCATGTAGAGGATGATTCCGGCCTTGGCCGGCGCGGCTGGACGAAACAGCCGAGCCTTCGCCGTGCCGTCCTGGGTCTTGATCTCGATGTCCTGCTTCGTCATTCCCGCGCTCCGCCGGTTGCCAGGCGATAGATATCCGCACTGCCCTCCAGGGCAAGCCGGAACCTTTCGATCGCGGTCAAGTTTCCGTGCGGTTCGGAAGAATGTCTACACCCCGGCGAACGCCGCCATATGGAAGGCCTGGACATCGGCCGGATAGCGATACTCAGCGCCATAGGGACAGGCGTTGCGGTCGAGGCAGCCGCCGCTCCGGCAGGGCTCGCCTCGCGGTCCGCGCACATGCGCCAGGCACGCCTGGTGCGCAAAGCCATCCACCGAATAGGCGTCCACCGGACAGGATTTCAGGCAGCGTTTTTCGACGCATGTGTCGCAAAGATGAATCGCTGCATGAGGTTCGGGAACAGAAATCTTGTCCTCGAACAGCAACGCGCCGCGATAGGCGTGCCAAAGCCCATACTGAGGATGCATGAGGATGCCCAGCGGCGACGGCCTCAGCCCTTCCGCCCGCATCGCCCATTGCTGGAACGGCAGGTAAGGCCGGTCTGAAGGCGAAACGGCACGCGCGCCGAATTCCTTCGCCACGGCGCCAATCACCTCGAGCGACCAGCTGTCGAGCGGGTTGGCGACGGGCCGAGGCTGTCCCTCGAGCCAGCGTTGGAAATATGGCCATGGCGCCGCGCCCGCCTGTCCAACAAGGAGCACCGATTTGGCTGGAAAGCCGGAAAGTCCGGCTGGCGCCATCTCATCGTCGCCGAAGGTGAAACCGCCGCGAAGGATCAGGCCACTGGCCGCGAGCTCGGCCGCAATCACCTCGACCCGAGCGCGGGAAAAAGTCATCCCTTCCGGTCCGGGTCGGAGAACGCGCTCCGCCAGACTTCCTTATGGATGATGTCGGCCACTTTAGCCCGGCCTGAATCGGGCTCCTTTCACGTGAAGGCGTCGGGCATCGAGCCTTTCTTCTTGGCGATGAACTCCTTCAGCGCCTCGTCGATGGCCGGATCGAGATGCGGCGCTTCGTAGCTTTCAAGCCAGCGGCGTGCGAGCTCGTTGGCGCGCTGCGGCGCGGTCTTCTCGCCCTCGGCCAGCCACTGCTCGTAGGAATTGTTGTCGGCGATGTTGGAGCGGTAGAAGGCCGTCTGGAAATTCGCCTGGGTATGGTCGCAGCCGAGATAATGGCTGCCCGGCCCGACCTGGCGGATGGCGTCCATCGCCTGGCCGTTTTCCGACAGGTCGACGCCCTCGCAGAACTTCTGCTGCATGCCGAGCTGGTCGATGTCCATCATGAATTTCTCGTAGCAGGAGGCGAGGCCGCCCTCGAGCCAGCCCGCCGAATGCAGCACGAAATTGGTGCCGGCGAGGATCGTCGAGTTGAGCGTGTTGGCGCTCTCATAGGCCGCCTGCGCATCCGGGATCTTCGAGGCGCAGAGCGAACCGCCGGTGCGGAACGGCAGGCCGAGCCGGCGCGCCAGCTGGGCGGCGCCATAGGAGACCAGCGACGGCTCCGGCGTGCCGAAGGTCGGCGCGCCTGACTGCATCGAGATCGACGAGGCGAAGGTGCCGAACAGCACCGGCGCGCCCGGCCGGATCAACTGCGTGAACGAGGCGCCAGCGAGCACTTCGGCCAGCACCTGCGTCAGTGTGCCGGCGACCGTCACCGGGCTCATCGCGCCGGCCAGGATGAAGGGCGTGACGATGCAGGCCTGGTTGTGGCGCGAATAGACCTTCAGGGCGCCGAGCATCGTTTCGTCGAACACCATCGGCGAGTTGGCGTTGATCAGGCTGGTCAGCACCGTGTTGTTCTCGACGAAGTCGTCGCCGAAGACGAGCTTGGCCATCGCCACCGTATCCTCGGCCCGCTCCGGCGCGGTCACAGAGCCCATGAACGGCTTGTCCGAGTAACGGATATGCGCGTAGATCATGTCGAGGTGGCGCTTGTTGACCGGCACGTCGACCGGCTCGCACACTGTGCCGCCTGAATGGTGGATCGACGGCGCCATATAGGCGAGCTTCACGAAATTCTGGAAATCCTCGATCGTCGCGTAGCGGCGGTTGCCGTCGAGGTCGCGCACGAAGGGCGGGCCGTAGACCGGCGCGAACACGGTCGCGTTGCCGCCGATCTGCACCGAGCGGTCCGGATTGCGCGCATGCTGGGTGTAGATCGAAGGCGCGGTCTTCAAGAGCGAGCGGCAGAGCCCCTTGGGGAAATGCACGCGCTCGCCCTTGACGTCGGCGCCCGCCTCCTTCCACAGCGCCAGCGCCTCGGCGTCATCGCGAAAGATGATGCCGATCTCTTCCAGCACCGTGTCGGTATTCTTCTCGATCAGCGCCAGGCCTTCCTCGTTGAGGACCTCGTAGACGTTGATCTTGCGCTTGATGTACGTGAGCTGGGTGCCCGGACCGCCGCCTGAACGGGCTGCCCGGCGTGCCGCCGCGCCGCCGCTGGCGCCGCGACCGCGTCGTCCACCCGGCGCTTCCTGCTCGACTGCCGCGTTATCGCTCATGATCGTTCTTCCTGTAACTTGGCCTGAATTGGCTGGGCGGCCCGTCGCTGCCGCTTCTTGCCTGGATCGTAGCCATGCACCCTATTGGAAACGGCCAGCCAGCGCCAACACCTGTCGCAAAATCGACAAGAAAAGCGTCAATTTTTCAGTCGCTTTCCTTTTGCGGGAAGTCGCAAATCAGCTATGGCTAGCTTGCCCTCGCGGGTTAGGTATTGGCGCATCGTTTTTTAGGCTGCCGCAGTCATTCCGAGCAGCAAGGAGCCCGAGGAAAAATGGCCGACGACGAGATCATCCTTTCCGAGCTTTCCGACGAGGAGCTTGTGCAGCAGATGCACGACGACCTCTATGACGGTCTGAAGGAAGAAATCGAGGAAGGCACGCATATCCTTCTCGAGCGCAATTGGGCGCCTTACAAGGTGCTGACCGAGGCGCTGGTCGAAGGCATGCGCATCGTCGGCGAAGATTTTCGCGATGGCATTCTGTTCGTGCCGGAAGTGCTGCTTTCCGCCAATGCCATGAAGGCCGGCATGGCTATCCTGCGTCCGCTGCTCGCCGCCACCGGCGCGCCGAAGCAGGGCAAGATGGTGATCGGCACCGTCAAGGGCGACATCCACGACATCGGCAAGAACCTCGTCGGCATGATGATGGAGGGCGCCG